>JBBJNV010000012.1 GCA_037721215.1 Gemmatimonadaceae bacterium | reverse complement strand
GAGGGGTGCGAGCTTTATTCAGCCGATCCCTGGCAGGTGAGAGATAGCTATGCCGAGGCGGTGGGCTCTACCGCAACGGCAGCGCGAGCGTTCGTGGCGGGCTTCACCAGGCCGCCCGCCGACCACGCCCGCGTTGAGCGAGCTGCCGAGCTTCTCGAGATCGAGCGCGGCTCCCTCCGCATGTTCACGTCGTGCGCATGGTTTTTCGACGATCTCGCACGGATCGAGACAATTCAGGTTCTCCGGTACGCGGCCTTTGCGATCGAGCTGTCCGGTGACAGCGCGCGGCTCGAGGCGGGACTGCTGGCGCGCATCGGCGAAGCCATGAGCAACGATCCCGCCGAAGGAAACGGCCGCGATATCTGGCGCACGAAGGTGAAGCCGCGGCATCCGGCGGCTTCCGGCAAGGCATGACTCCACTTTCGAATTCGGCGGAGCGGACGAGCCTTGCGACGTCTTCTGTTATCACAACGAGCGCTGCCGCCGATCCGCTCCGGTTTGTGTTCGGTGTGCACCAGCATCAGCCTGTCGGCAATTTCGGATTTGTCTTCGAGGAGCACACTCGCGACGTCTATCGTCCGCTGCTCGAGGGCCTCGTGGAGCGCGAGTTTTTTCCGATCGTGATGCACCTGTCGGGCCCGTTGCTCGAGTGGCTGGAGTCGAGCCATAGCAGTTATCTGGATCTCGTCGGTGAGCTGGCCTCTGCCGGGAAGGTGGAGCTGCTGCTCTCGGGATACTACGAGCCGGTGCTTGCCGCGCTTCCCCGCGACGACCGGGTCGAACAGATCATCTGGATGCGCGAAGCACTTGCGTCGCGTTTCGGCGTTGACGCCACCGGCCTCTGGCTTACAGAGCGCGTGTGGGAGCCCGAGCTTGCTGCCGATCTTGCCGACGCAGGCGTGCGCTACGTGCTCGTTGACGATCGACATTTTCTGGTGAGCGGATTTCAGCGCGAGCAGCTTCACGTTCCCTGGCGCACGGAGAGCGATGGCAAGCGGGTCGACGTGTTCGCGATCGACGAGCGGCTGCGCTATCTGATTCCCTTCAGGCCTCCCTCGGAGATCGCGACGTACGTTCGCGATCTTCGTAATGCGGGCCACCGGCTTGCCGTCTTTGCCGACGACGGTGAGAAGTTCGGCGGCTGGCCGGGCACTCGCGAATGGGTGTATGAAAAGGGCTGGCTCCGGGAATTCCTGACGGTGATGGAGCAACTCACGGCGTCGGGTGAGATGGTGCTGAGTACGTGCAGCGATGCACTTCGCGCGCTGCGTCCCGGCGGTCTCGCGTATCTGCCCACCGCATCATACCGGGAGATGGAGGGATGGTCGCTGCCCGCGACGGCGGTTACCAGATTGGGCGCGCTGGAAACCGAATTGGGAGCGGAGCGCCTCTCCGGCCGCGACGGAGCGTTCGTACGCGGCGCGCACTGGCGGAACTTTCTCGTCAAGTATCCGGAGTCGAACCGCGCGCACAAGAAGATGATGGCGTTGTCCGCACTCTGTCGCCGGCGCGGTGACCCTGTCGAAGCGCGGCGTGCAATTGGACGTGCACAATGCAACGACGCTTCGTGGCATGGGGTGTTCGGCGGCCTCTATCTTCCGCATTTGCGCGAGGCCATCTGGCTGAATCTTGCGCGCGCAGAAGGCGAGCTGCGCACTGGCGAGGGTCTCACCGCGGAGATACTGGATTTCGACGCCGACGGCAGCGACGAAGTATGGGTGCATTCCTCGCACTTCTCGGCGATCGTATCCCCGGCCCGTGGTGGCGCAGTCGTCGAGTACACGATTTTCGAGGACGGCGTGAACTACGCTGATGTCCTCACGCGGCGCCGGGAGGCGTATCACGATGAGGCGCTCGCCGAGGCTGCGCGGATAGCGCGGGTTGCTGCGCAGGCTGCGGCACCCCGTGTCGCGTCGGAACCCGCCGGCGCAAAGGTCGCGGGGGCGACGGGTGCATCGCTCAAAGGAGATGTGCCACACGCTGATTCAGGCGGAATGGCGAGCATTCACGACCTCGAGCACGCAATGACGCTCGTCGAGCGACCCGCAATCGATCTCGACGACCGGGCGCTGTTTGTCGACCGCATGCTGAGTGCAAACCTGACAGCGGGCGAGCACGCGCGTGCATCCTATCTGCCGCTCGGGTCCTGGGCGCGGACGCCATTCGATTTTGAGGTAATCGAGACACCGGACACCGTAGAGATTGTCTGCGTCGGTCCCGGCATCGAAAAGCGGATTCGTTTTTCCGGGGATGGTTCGATCGACGTCTCGTGGCGCTGGGATGCATCGGCGTTCGAATCCGATGCTCTGTTTGCTTCGGAGATCTCGCTATTCCGTCCGCTCGAGATCGGCGCCACGCCGGCCGCGATGCGTTGGGAGGCGCCTGTCGAGACTGTCGCTAAATCCGAGAAGGGACTCGACCGAACCGTTCAGGGCCAGTCGGTCACTCTCTTATGGAATGCGTCCCTCGGAGCGGCGAGCCTTCGTGTTCGTCGGATTCGGTGACATCCGGCGGGCTCGATGATGTCCTCGGCGTCAATTCAGCGAGTTCATCGGCCGGTGAGAGTCCGAGGACTCCCGGCACAAGGAAGGGGAGCGCGTCACGGAACCGCCGCGCCCACGCGGATTCGTGGTGAGCTCCGATCTCCTCCTCCACCCACATGAGATCGTCTCCTTGGCGGTATCCCTTCGCTTCGAGAAGGTCACGCAGCCGCAGCGCTTTTGCGACGTGTCGCTCGCCTTCCTGGTCGCCGACGTCCAGGTAAAGCTTCCCCGGAGCGAAGGGGGCTTGCTCAATGAAGCCGAACGTAGCGGCTTCGGTCAGCCACAATGACGGACTGAGCACGCCCGCGAAGCCAAAAACATCGGCGTGCCGAAAGAACGCGTGGAGGCTGATCAGTCCCCCCATCGACGAGCCGACGATGCCGGTGTGCCGGCGGTCGGGCGCCGTCAGATATTGTTCGTCGATGAGCGGCTTGACTCTGTTGATGAGGAACTCGAGATAGAGGTCACCCCGTCCGCCGCCGAGCTCGGGGTGCTCGAAGGGGGAATATTCAGCAAGGCGATCGCGCCCCATGTTCGGAATCCCGACCACGATGGCATCGAGTCCGTCGAGGCTTACCTCGGCCATCGCGACATCGACGTTCCATGACCCGGCGAAGCTCGTGGCCGGATCGAACAGATTCTGGCCGTCGTGCATGTAGATCACCGGGTAACGGCGATCTCTTGCTGAGTATCCGCTAGGCAACGAAACGAGAAGGTCTCTCTCATTCTCGAGCTCGGGGCTGTACACGGCATCGATCCGCTCGATTGTACCGAATGGATTGTTTGATTGCCCGCGTCGGCGGCGCAGAAGATCAGCTATAGAATTCACGACTGCTCAGCCGGCGTATAGGTTCAGATCGGTAGCGACGGCATCGGCAATGTCCATCGTTGCCTGAAGGTCGGGGTGCCGTACACAGACATATCCGTCGGAAATGAGCGTCTGCACCCAGTTACGGCGGGGCGCGCCAATTGGCAGCAGGTCGACATGCACGATGTGCCGTCCATAACGCGCCCGAAGCTGCTCGAGACCTTCAATGTGCTGAATACGACCCGTACCCTGCGCCCGCTTGAAGACATTCACGGTGTTGTATTTTCGCTCGCCGGTGGCAGTGAAGCGGCCATGCACCTCCGCCTCCGCGTAACCGCGGAAGAGATCGATGTCCGAAACGAAGTTCATCAGGTCGACCGTACGGGCGCCGGCCGGGCGAGCCGCGATTTCCCCGAACACTACTTCTCCGTCAGACTTCCTGTACCACTCCATGTGCGTGAAGCCGGTCTTGAATTTCAGCGCTTCGAGTACTGCGCGCCCCATCTCGTTTCCCTCGGCGAGATTCGGTGCATCCGTCTCGCGAAGGCAGAGAGTCTGCGGGCTGATCCATTCCTCACTCCGTGCGATGAGCGGCCGCGGCCGATAGTAGCCAATATTCGAGTAGACGATTTTTCCGTCGATGCAGATCGTGTCGTAGGTGTATTCTTCGCCGTCTATGAACTCTTCGACGTTCACCTCTCCGATGTGTCCCATCTTCGCGATCGCGGCCTTCAGGTCGGCGGCGTTATTCACGCGGTAAGTATCCATCGAGCCGGCGCCGTCGATGGGCTTGATGATGACCGGATAGCCGATTTTTTTCACTGCAGCGCGCACGCCTTGAGCACTTTTTGCAGACCTGTGCTTCGGTGTACGGATTCCCGCGGCCGCGACCTTTTCCTTCATGAGGTCCTTGTTGCGGAAGGGGAGACATTCCTCGACCGTCATGCCGCCGGTGCCCAGCTCCTCACGGAGGCGGGCGGCGAGCAGAACACCCGGCTCCCAGAGACAAATCACCCTGTCGATTTTCCTGCCGGCTGCCCACTGCATTGCGGTTTTGACGACGCCATCTTCGTCCTGAAGACTGTCCACGCGCACGTAGGCAGCAAGATGCCGTTTCGTCATCGGCGGCACCTCGTGTTCGCTCTGATCGCCAATGCCGATCACCGCGGCGCCCTCCATCGCGAGCCCGCGAACGAAAAATGGCATCTCATCCGGATAGCCGGGCGCGATCATCATCACATTCATCGTTCACTCCGTTCTCTTAATTCGTAGAAAGACAGGCGCTTCATCCAATCTCGACTCTGACAACCGATATCAGCCGCTGCAGCGCCTGAGTGACCACCGCTGTTTCGGGATGGCGAAGAATAACGTATCCGTCCCCTTCGTAGCTCACCGATGGCGCCTGCCCGGCAGATGGCAGCTTCAGGTCGACGATCAGTGACCATGTCTCCCCGCCGATCTGGTCGAGACCATGCACCTGGCGGATCCTGCCGCTTCCCTGCCCGCGCAGGAAGGCAATGCCCGTAGCGTACTTTCGCACGGGAAGTTCGAAGGTGCCGAAGACCATCAGCTCCGCCCAAGCCCGGACGAAATGGATATCGTGAGCGCGGGAGTTCAACGTCGTGATCTGTGCACCGGGCGGGCGGGCGGCAACCTCCGAGATGGCGAGCGTTCCATCGCGCCGCCGGAACCATTCCATGTGGGTCAGGCCGGTGTCCATGCCCAGGACTTCGAGAGCGCGTGACCCCATCTCGCGGATGTCGTCGTACTGCGCGTCGTCGGCCTCGCGGGGGCAGACCACACACCACTGGATCCACGGATTGCGCACGACTTCCAGCGGCGTCGGGTAGTAGCGGGTGAGCGAATGCCAGACGGCGCGCCCGTCGATCGAGATGGTCTCCAGCGAGTACTCGTCGCCGGTGACGAATTCTTCGACCAAAGCCGCATGACCGGGACGTGGAGCTGCTGCCGCCAATGCCTCAAGCAAAGACAACTCGTCGTCGACGCGGAACGTCGCGATAGCGCCGGCGCCGGCGGGAGGCTTGATGACCAGCGGAAACCCCACCTCACGCGCGAACGCTAAAGCCTCCTCCACATTCTCCACGAGAGCGTGCTTCGCGCATGGCACACCAGCGGCGCGAAATGCATCCTTCATCTCGGCCTTGTCACGGAAGCGTCGTGCGACGCCCGCCCGCATTCCCCGGATGTTCAGCTTTTCGCGAACCTCTGCAAGCGGGACCTGCAACTGCTCGTACGCCCCAAAGAGGCGGTCGATGGGCCCCAGGCGGCGTGACAACTCCTCCGCCGCCCACGACAACTGACCCGAGTCGAGCACACTATCAACACGCCAGTGGCCGTGCACCATCGCGGCCACCTGCGGCGACATCTTTTCCGCAGGATCCTGAGTGATCACCCCGAGGCGGATATTCGGCAGGCTCCCCACCGCCTCGATCATCCGGGATGCATTATCGGACAGGATGGGCGCCACAAACACTACGATCGGCATCGGTGGGTTAATAACCGAGCTCGTCGATGAAGTGAGGCAGCATCTTGCGCCACCATGGCCAGTCGTGGTTCACGTCATGCCCCCATAGATCGAGCTTGTGCGGAATCCCTTTCCGGTTGAGAATCGCGGAAAGATTGCGCGACGCTGACGGAGCTTCATATGCTCCCTGACCCGTCGCGATCACAATGCGGGAGTGATTCCGGAGCGTGTTAAGCGGTCCGCCCGAGAGTCCCGGAAGATACCACGCCGGGTTATTGAAGAAGCAATTCTCGTCGGTGTAGCCGCGCAGGTAGGAAGGCCCGAGATCGTAAAAGCCACTCATTCCGATCAGCGTGTCGAAGAGGTCTGAACGACGGAAAAATGCGTTGGCGGCGTGAAATGCGCCGAAGCTCGCACCCGCGGTGGCGATGCGCTCCGAAGCGTTGCCCACCGCGGCGCGGATGTACGGGACGACTTCTTCCTCGACGTAGCCTGAATAGAGCGACTGCCGGCGCGCCTGCTCGCGTATCGGGAGTGAGCGATCCATCCATGCGTGCTGGTTGATACTGTCGATGGAGAACAGCCTGATCCGGCCCGCCATGATTGCCGGTTCCACCGCCTTGATGAGGAAGAAGCGCTCGTTTTCGAGGTAGTCGGCCGCTGCAGTCGGAAAGAGCAGGATTGGCCGGCCGCGAGTGCCGTACGTGACAATCGGCATCTGCAGGCCCAGCCTGGGGCTCCGCCATCCGTCGAGGCGGCGCGGGAGACGATCGTCTACAAATTTCAGGCGGCTCTCCTGTTCCGGGCGATCCTCAGTTTGCTGAGCCGCCTGATGCCCTCACCAGCCTCGGCCGCCCGCTGGCGCGTTGCGGCCGCGCTTCTCCGCGCCACGCTGTCGAAGCTTCGATGAACTCGTCGAAGAGACTCCGCATTATCGGGTCGGAGTCTGCAAGATCCTCCGGATGCCACTGCACGCCGAACACGAAGTCGCCTCCCGTGGACTCGACCCCCTCGATGAGCCCGTCAGGCGCAAAGGCGTTCGCAACGAGGGTCGGTGCCAGCCGCTTGATGCCCTGATGGTGCATGCTGTTGACGAGGACGGTATTCGCGCCAACCATGCGGCTCAGGCGCGTGTCCGCCACGACATTCACAGGATGCACAAGGTCCTGCCGTGTGTGCTCGCCCGCCTTGGGGAAATAGTCGTGCCTGATCGCCCCCGGATACTCCGAGCCGATGTCCTGATAGAGCGTCCCGCCGGCGGCAACATTCAGCAGCTGAACCCCGCGGCATACAGCGAGAATTGGCTTCCGGTCCTGCACTGCCCATTCCGCGATCATGATTTCCGTACGGTCGCGATCCGGGTCGACGCGGCCGCAGGCGCTCGACCGGGTCTCGTGGTACGAATCCGGATCGATATCGACCCCGCCCGGAAGGAACACTCCGTCGAGCCGGTCGTAGATTTCACGCAACGTCGCTTCGTCGTCGAGGAGCGGGATTATCCAGGGCACCGCACCCGACGCGGTGAGCGTGCGCACGTACCGCTGACTCATGATCCAGCAGCGCGGAAGCTCGTCCGGTATCTCCTCGAGCGTCTGCGTCGTAACGCCGATGACAGGCCTTGCGCCGGTCATGTAGTACCCGCACCCGGCGTCATGACGCCCTCGGCGGTTTCTGCGATGATCTGATCAACGACACTCTTCAAATCTCCCGTACGCTTGAACGTTGCGAGCTGCCGGTCGGCGCTCGACCCTTCATCGATAATCCTGTAGGCGTATTCGATCTCCTTCCGCGTGCCCAGCTCATCCATCACGTCGCCAAGGAACCATTCGATGAGTTCCCGGATGAGCACCGGAGCGGGAAGCTCCTGCTTCTTCCCGAAATCTATGAGCTTTCCCTTCAAACCCCATCGGACAGCGCGCCATTTGTTCTCTTCGATGAGCTCCGACCGATACACCCGGAAAGCAAGATTGTCGCATCTCAGCTTCCACATTTTTGCGACCACTGCCTGAAGAATGGCGGCGACGCAAATCGCCTCGTCCACGCGCGTGCAGACGTCGCAGTTCCGGAACTCCAGCGTTGGGTACTTGTAGTGCGGTCGCACATCCCACCAGAGCTTTGACGCGTCAGGGATGCTCTTCGTCCGCACGAGCATGTCCACCAGCTCCAGATAATCCGCGTTGCTTGAAAACACCCGCGGCACGCCACTCCGCGGGAAGTTCTTGAAGATGATGCTCCGGTAGGATCTCAATCCCGTATTCCGCCCCATCCAGAATGGCGAGCTCGTGGACAGGCAGAGGATATGGGGGAGGACGTACCGCGCCGCGTTCAGACAGTCGATGCGGAACTCGGGATCCTCGATACCGATGTGGACGTGGGTACCGAATATCAGAAGGCGGTCTGCCAGTTCCTGCAGCTCCTCCTTCACGCCGAGGTAGCGCTCGAGCGGCGTTGTGTTCTGTTGCTGCCAGGATGAGATCGGATGCGTGCCTGCGGCGGCGATGGTGAGCCCGTGGGTTGCCGTCGTCTCGATGATCGCGCGGCGCAGTTTCACCAGCTCTTCTCGTGCTTCCTGGATCGTGTTGCAGACTCGCGTGCCGACCTCAACCTGGCATTGGTGCAACTCCGGCTTGACGTCGCGCAGCAGCGGCAGGTCGGACTTCATGATCTTGTCGATTCCGCTCTGAAGCTCCCTGGTCTCGGGATTGATGATCTGATACTCCTCTTCAATCCCGACGGTTAGTGAGGGAGCCACCATGTCGGATTTTTTCATCGCTTCTCCAGCAGGAAAGTCGGCACGTTGGAGCCGCCGCCGGCGGTGACGTTCAGCAGCTCGTCGGTGGAAATGCGCGTGAGACAACCTTCCACGAAGCGGCCCTGTGACACGTAGGGCGCAGTATCGAGCGAGCGATCGTGGATGTCCAGTTTCCCGTCGACCCAGGAAGGAAACGGCTCCTCCGGAATCGCCACCCGCTGCTGCACGATGTACGGCGCGTCGAGCGCTACACGGATGGCGTCCTCCCATTTTTCACTGCTAACGGTCCATCCAAGAACGATCCCGCGACCACCGTAGTCGTCGTTCGGCTTGAGGACCAGCTGGTCGCGGTTATCCGACATCCACGGCAGCAGATCGATCCGACTGCCCTCCATCTCCGTCTCCCGCTCGGCGACAACACGCGTCCACGGGACATGCATCGCGACCGCGCGCCGCTCGGCCTCGGTGAAAAGGCCCGCGTTGCGCTCGTCGCCGACGACGGCGAGGCTCGCCTTCTTGTGCAGCAGCTTGCAACGGAACGGATTCACCATGCAAACGGCACCCTCCCGCACCGCGCGCACTACGTCGTGCCCGAGGCCGCACTTCTCCACCAGTTCATCGATAAGGACGCGCTTGTAGATGAGCGTGACGTGCATGTCACCGGCCAGCAGCTTTCCGTTCCGGTATTCCATCTCGCGCGGATCGACGATCACGCATTCGAGTCCGTTGCGCTGAAAGAAGTCCTGGAAGAGCATGAATTCGCTTCGCGTCGGAACGTCGGACCAATCGACGATCGCGATCCTGGGAGCCACGCGCGAGCCGCTCCATTGCCGGTGCGCGTCGAGCAACGCGTGTCCCACCCCTGGAGCTGCCGGGAGCGGCCAGCAGTTGTAGTCGCGCCTGAAGTCCGCCATCACTGGTAGCGAAAGAAAGAGCTCGGTGAGCGCATCGGAGTACCCCGCGCCAGCCGGCGTCTCGGCGTTGTACTCAGTGAACTTGAGCCCCGACCCATCGGGCCCCTCGGCGAAGAATGCATCGAGGCGGGATGTGGGGCTGGCGTCGCTGTAGCCGGGATCGTCGTGAATGAGTGTCTCTTCCCAGTCCAGCAGGCCGAACTGAACGCGGATCTCCTGATCGGCCATTGCTGCCACACGCGCCGTCTCGAGCGCCGACAGTACCAGCGCCGACCGATCGGCAATCAGCCGGTATTGCGCAGGCGTAAGAAATCGGGGACGGAGCACGGAGCAGAGCGGGCGACCGCCAAACTCGAGGCCCCTCGCGCGCAACTGCTCCTTGAACCACTCGTGCGAATCTGCGGCGACCTGCGGTGTGAGCAGGTCGTGATAGCGGTCGATCGCAGACTTCACCCCGGCACCGTCGCGAACTTTGCCGGTTGTGGTGACGTACGAGGCGCCTGTGCCATGCGGATGGCCATGTCGGCCATGTGCTTCACAGTCCAGTCGAAAAACGGCTGCGTCAGCGAGTTGATATCCATGTCCGGCGCCGGGTTCATGAAGTCGATTGCATACGGCACGCCGTCGCGCACCGCGAACTCGACACTGTTCATGTCGTAATCGAGCGCGCGAACCAGCGTCAGCGCATCGTCGACGATCCGCTGTTTGAGCGCGGGTGACAGGTAGCTCTCGTCCTCGATATAACGGCGCGCCTTGGGATCGTATTGCATGGGGAGCACGTCCTGCTGTCCGAGGCAGAGGCAGCGGATGTACTTGTCCCACTCGATGAATTCCTGGAGCACCATCGTGAGGAGACCGCTGTTGTTGTAGTCGCGCATCACCTCATCGAGGGAGTGGCAGATGTAGACATCGCGCCATCCACCGCCGTGCGCGTCCTTGAGCACGCAGGGCAGTCCGACGTACTCAATCGCGCCCTCCCAGTCCATGGGAAATTTCAGATTCCGCAGGCTCTCGGAATGTGAGATGCTGGGGATGTAATCCCGGTTGGGGAGCACGACAGTCTTCGGGCTCGCCACGCCGAGCACTGTCGCCAGTGAAGCGTCGAAGAATTTGTCGTCGGCCGACCACATGAACGGATTGTTCACCACCTTCGTGCCCAGGAGGGACGCGTGCTTGAGATACGCCCGGTAGAAGCCGACTTCGTGCGAGATGCGATCGATGATCACCGCATATTCGCCGGGCTCGCCCATTCGCGTGATGTCCAGAGACACATACTCGGCGACCACTCCCGCCTGGCGGCGGTTCACCTCTTCGATGAATGCCGGGGGAAAGGACCATTCGCGTCCGACGAGGAGGCCGATTTTCTGTTCCATTGTTGAGCGCTCGTTAAGGGGCCTGAACAACATAACGCAGGCTCTCAGTCCTGCACGGCCGGCGAGGATCGGGCAGTCGTGACGATGGCGACTGCGCTGACGATGATTGTGGCCGCGATTATCGTTCGAACCGACAGATCTTCACCCGCGAACGCCCAACCCAGAAAAACCGCGACCACTGGGTTTACATAGGCGTGAGTCGCGACCCGGGCCGGCGTCGCCACCTTGAGCAGCCACATATACGCTGAATAACCGATCAGCGATCCAATAAATATCAGATACACAAGCGCCATCAGGGATCTGGCCGAGACTGCCGCGGCATCGAATCGCATGGGCTCCCTTATAATTATTCCGACAAGGGACAACAAGGCTCCGCCGCATAACATCTGCATGCCGGTTCCCAGGTTGGAGGAACGCGGCATCACGGCATGTCGCGAGAAAATCGATCCAGTGGCCCATGAAATGGACGTGAGCAGCAGCACGAATACGGCGCCCGGCCGGATGCCTTTGCTCGCTGCCCTACCGACTGGGACAGCGCCCGGGTCCATGACGGCGGGACCAATCAGCACCGCCACGCCGATGAGGCCAACGAGGAGTCCAACGAGCACACCGCGACTGGGACGAACTCCGTTCGGGCGGGCCCAGTCGACGAGAACGAGCCACGGAATCGCGACGAGCAGCGCCGCAATGCCCGATGGAATGAACTGCACGGCCCAGCTCACGCCCCCATTGCCGCCCAGGAGAAGAAAGGCACCAACGATCGCAGCATTGCGCCAGTGGAGCCGGGTCGGCCGCTCCCCGTCGCGGAACCATGACCAGCAGAAGAGGATACTTCCTGCGATCAGAAACCGGACACCCGACGTCAGAAAAGGTGGCATCGTCTCGACGACCAGCCGGATGCCAAGATACGTCGAGCCCCATATGACATAAATCGCGGCAAATGCCGCGATGATTTTGCTCCGTGGTGGGACGCTGTCGTTCACGTTTCCTTTCCGAATGTTCTTCCCGACGATGAGGGGAAGAAATATCCCGCGTTTACATCGGTGCGCCACGCCGAGGAAAAAAATGATTGTCCACGTGATCGACGGCACCTACGAGCTCTTCCGCCACTTCTACGGCCAGCGCCGCTTCAATAAAGGCAGGGACAAGCCCTTCGGCGCGGTCGCCGGGGTGTTGCATTCGGTGCTGGAGATGATTGAAACAGGCGCCACTCACGTCGGCGTCGCCACCGACCATGTGATCGAATCCTTCCGCAATGAGCTTTGGCCCGACTACAAGACGGGAGACGGTATCGAGCCCACGCTGCGCGCGCAGTTTCAGCCGCTCGAGGAGGCGCTCGTTGCGATGGGAGTCGTGGTCTGGCCAATGGTCGAGCTCGAGGCAGATGACGCGCTTGCCTCTGCGGCGCACCTCGCCGCGGCGGATCCGCGTGTCGAGAAGATCTGCATCTGGGCGAACGACAAGGACCTCGCGCAATGCGTGCGTGGCGATTTCGTGGTGCAGATAGACCGGCGCGGAAAGCAGATCCGGAGTGCCGAAGGTGTGCGTTTGAAGTTCGGCGTTGAGCCGGCGCTTATTCCCGATTTTCTCGCGTTGGTCGGCGACGCGCAGGACGGCTACCCGGGCATTCGCGGAGTCGGTCGCGTCACAGCCGCAAACCTCCTCAACACGCACGGGCCAATCGAACTCTTTCCCGCAGGCATTCTTGGCGCAGACCGCGACCGGGCGATGTTGTTCAAGACGCTCGCGACACTGAGAACCGATGCGCCTCTCTTCGCACATGTCGACCAGCTCGAATGGTGCGGTCCGACCGACAGCTTTGAGGGATGGACAGAACAGATCGGGGACACGCGTCTGTTGGCGCGTTGTCTTCAGGCGGGGGACGGCCAGGCACGGAATACGTCGAGCCAATGATGTAGACGCGCAGCGAAAACTTTACTCCGGCGCGGGACGCCGTCGCTCACGTTTCTTGTCTGATTGTTTCCTCTTCACGGTGAGACGCGCTTGATTGGCGCTGCGTGGCGGCTTTGTGGCTCTCCTGCGCTTCGGTACAGTGAGGCCACGTTTCACCATGTCGATCAGCCGCGCCTCCGCGTGTTCACGATTGCGGAGCTGGCTGCGCGTGTCGCTGGCGACGACGCGGATCGCACCTTCGAGAGAGACACGGGACGCCAGGCGGGCGGTGAGCACCTGACGCTGCTCGTCGGTGAGCGATGGCGACAACGCGACATTCCAGGTGATCTCCACCCGAGACGACGTCTTGTTCACATGCTGTCCGCCGGCCCCCGATGAGCGGGATGTCTTTACTTCGAGCTCCGAGCGCGGAATGGAGAGCTGATCGTCAACGACGATTACGTTCCGGGATGGACGGTGTAGCGGGGCATCGCCTGCCGCGCCAGTCTCGTCGCCTATCGCCACCGGAACAGTTTGAGGGCAGCCACGAACCCGATCACCATCCACGCAGTGATGATGGCAAGCTCCCCACCCACGCTCGCCAGACTTGCACCTTCGAGCATGTTTGCCCGCAACGCATCGTTCACCGCGGTGAGCGGCAATGCCTGAATCAGAGGCTGAAAGACACCCGGAAAATTGCTCGACGCGAAGAACACGCCGGAAAAGATCCACATCGGGAGCATCACGAAGTTGGTGAGTCCCGACACTCCCTCAACGGTAGTTGCCCGCGACGAGATGAGTAGCCCGAGCCCGCCAAACGCAAACGCTGACAACAGGCAGATCACCGCAAGGCCGGCAACCGAGCCGCGAAGCGGAACGCCAAATACAAATACTCCAACCCCGACGAGGGTCACGACCTCGAGCACGAGGAATACGAGCCGCGACAGGAGGAACGACAGCAGGTACTCGATTCTCGACATCGGTGTCGCCATGAATCGTTTCAACAGCTTCTTGCCGCGCGCATCCACGATCGAAAACGCGAGTCCCCAGATTCCGCTTCCCATGAGATTCATGCCCAGCAGGCCGGGCACCACGAAGTCGATGTACCGCGAGCCTGCCTCCGTAATCCTTCGCTCGGAAACGGCGACAAGGTCGGCCCGGCCCGCCGCAACCTGAATCGCCCGGTCCGCGACGAGGCGTGCACTGCCCGATTCCTCGCGAAGAGGGTCGTAGTCGTAGCGCACCGATCCATCCGCACCGGGAACTATCAGCAGCGCAACTTTTGCCGTGCGCAAAGCGCGGACCGCCGCAGTGTCACTCAGAAGTTCGATGGTGAGTGACGAATCCTTCTGAAGCGAGCTGACGATCGCCGCCGCCGCCGGACCGTTGTTTACGACTGCGACCCGTGGCCGCTCCGGCGCGCGGGCGCGGAACGCCACCCCCAGTCCGACCGCAAGCAGAATCGGGAATCCAAAAGTCCAGAACACCGCTTCGGGCTGCCGAACGAATTCCCTGAACCGCACGAGCGTAAGCTGAACCAGCGATCGATCGATGAATCCACGGGACCGTCTGGTCACACCTTCCCGCGGCGAAACAGCTACGGTTACATCACTCATCGCGGAGTGTTCTCCCCGTCAGAACGACAAATACATCCTCGAGCGTCGCCGTGCTCGCCCTCGGCGGCGGAGGCGGCAGGGACGCACCGATGGAGTCGATCAGCTCCTGCGGGGTTCCAAGCGCAATGACCCGCCCGTGGTCGACGATAGCAACGCGGTCGCAGAGTCGCTCGGCCTCATCCATATAATGAGTAGTGAGAACGATTGTGCCGCCCGACGTCCGGAAGTCCTCGATGAGTGTCCACAGTTGCCGGCGGGACTGGGGATCGAGGCCGGTTGTCGGCTCATCGAGAAACAACAGGTCTGGGTTGCCGACCAGCGCACACGCCACCGCCAGCCGCTGCTTCTGCCCACCGGATAACGTCCCGATGCGCGCGTCCCGCTTCTCGCCGAGCTGGACCGCCTCGATGACGTCGGATACTTCGCGCCCGCGATCGTAGAAGCTGCGAAAAAGTCTGAGCGTCTCGCTCACCGAAAGCTTGTCGGACAGCTGGGTTTCCTGTAGCTGAATGCCGAGCCGCTCACGCAAGTCGGCGGAGTCGTTTTCCCAGGTCATGCCGAGCACTTCGAGATCGCCCGAGTCCCGCTCCAGCAGTCCCTCGCAGATTTCGATCGTAGTGGTCTTCCCCGCTCCGTTCGGTCCCAGCAGGCCGAAGCATTCGCCGGTCATGACGTCGAGCTCGAGACCGTCGACGGCTACAACGTCGCTGTATGCCCTGCGCAGCCCGCGCACCACCAGAGCGTGGGGAGGGGGAGGTGTCACCATTGCGGGAAAAATTGTGTCATATAATAAGGTCAGCCGCGGGGCGGGTGCTGCGGCTGAAACAATACTAAACCGTTGTCGTAGCATCATATGGCATTTGCGGCGCCCGGGGCACTGGTAGTGCCTTGGGCTCACGCATCCAATCCGAGGGAGAAGCTATGCGGTTGATTCGTTCATCGATACTCGTTGCGCTCGTGGTGCTGCCGTTTTTCGCCGCTTCCGCTGACGCGCAGATCAGGCGCCGACCGCGGGTGCGCGATGTCGGACCGTCCAGATTCACCCTTGTCGGTGACCTGCTCGCCGCTCAGCCAAAGGGCGAGCTGGCGAGTCAGATCGACGAGGGTTACGGTGCGAATGTAGCCGGCCTTTTCCGCCTCGACCGCGAGGGGATTTTCAGCATCCGCGCCGACCTCGGCGGCATGCAGTACGGAAGCGAGACGCTCTACGCTCCATATCTGCCGATAACCGGGCGCGTCTCGCTCGATATCGAGACTACCAACATGGTTGGCTGGGGCAGTATCGGCCCGCAAATCACTGTGCCGGTGGGGCCGATTCAGCCCTACGTTCACGCCGCGATCGGGGTGGCGAGTTTCGTGACGTCGACGTCGTTGCGGGGCTCGGACAGTGAGTACGATTACGCGAGCTCCGACAACGCGAGCGACGCAACGACGGCGTACATCCTCGGTGGCGGCCTTTACGTTCCTTTCGGACAGTCGAGATCGTGGAAGCTTCACGGAGGCGGACGGTACTTCAGAGGCGGCGAGGCGACGTATCTGCGCGAAGGTGATATCCGCGACAATCCCGACGGATCGATCACGCTATCCCCGCGGACGAGCAAGACCGACATGGTGACGTGGCAGCTGGGAGTGTCCTACACTTTCCCCCGCGAGCGTCACCGCGGTCGCGGCTGGTAAATCATGTACGCCTTGTTGACTGTTCTCGTTCTCGCGCAGTCCAGTATAGGTATCCAGGTAGGGAAGTCTCCGACAAAACGCATCGATGTCGATTCCGTCAGGACAATTGCCCGCGACGATTCGATCCGCATCTACCGGGAAAACCGGCGCGACTCGATGCGGGTGGTCAACAAGGCGAAGGATTCGGCGCGGATCGAGTCGAGGAGGGCAAAGCGGACTGCGGTGACGCCGGCGCTGGTGGCGTCGGCGTTTCGTGATTCCCGCGCTGGTGCACTGCTTGCGGCGGCGCGCACCTCGCGCCTGGAACAGGATTCCGCGCTCCGGGGCTACGATGCAACGTCCTACGAGCGGCTCTCCGTTGGAATAGGGCTCAAGCGCATCAGTCGCGAGCGGCTGCTGATGCGCACCGAGAGAGTCGGCCGGGTCACGTGGCAGCGAGGCGGTCCCGCGCTCGTGCAGATCCTTGGCAAACGTCACGTGATGCCAATGCTCGAAGGAGCAGGCGACGCCGAGTTCGACAGTTACGACATTCCGATTCCCTACTATCCGGGACGCGAGACACTCTGGGTCGGGTCGGGGATCGCCAAATCCGACATCAACGAGAGCGAGATTATCCATCCGCTCGCGCGTGGTGCGGAAGCGTACTACACCTACGCGACAGGCGATTCGGTGAGCTTTCAGCTTCCCGGCAGCCGCCGCATAGAGCTGCGGGAACTTGTCGTGCGTCCGCGCGCCCCAGCCTGGAACGTCGCGCTGGGATCACTCTGGTTCGAAGTCTCGAGCGCGCGGTTGGTTCGCGCTGTCTATCGCCTCGCAGAGCCGATGGATATATGGAAGATCGCCAATGAAGAAGAAGATGAAGACGACAAGCCGCCCAAGTGGGTTACAGCGGCGATAACTCCGCTCACCGCGCAGGTTAACGCAATCACCGTCGAGTACGGACTCCACGAAGGGCGGTTCTGGCTGCCAAGGCTGCAAGGCGTCGAGGGAAGTGCGCAGGCTGGGTTCATGCGGGTGCCGTTCAAGATCGAGCAGAGCTTCAAGTACGCGAGCGTGAATGGCACAAGCATGGGCCCGCTGGTGCAGATCGCTGTCGGCGATACGGCGCAGGACTCGGTGTCGCGATCGCGCCGCGCCGTAATTCGTCGCAATGAATGCAAGGCAGGTGGTGAGCGCACCCGCACAATGTCGCGGCACGAGGGACAGTTGCAGATCATCAGCAGGCTGTCTTGCGATACGGTCGCGCTTGCAAATGCACCCGAGCTGCCCAAGTCGATCTATGACGACGGCGAGGAAGTTTTCGGAGCGAAGGAGCGCGACGCTCTGATCGACGCGGCGTTGTCGCTTGGCGCACAGCCGGGGTTCGTTCCTCAGAAACCTGTGATCACCTACGGACTCGGGTTGACCCGATACAACCGGATCGAAGCACTGTCCACAGGCATAGCAGTGAGGCAAAGCCTGGGCGGAGGTTATACCGCGCGGGCAATGGCGCGAATCGGCATCGCAGACTGGTCGCCGAACGGGGAGCTGGGCCTCTCCCGCACCGATGGTCGCCGTACGATTGGCGTGGGCCTGTACCGCCGACTATCGTCGGCAAATGACTGGGCAGACCCTTTCAGCTTTGGGAGTTCGCTGTCGGCATTGCTGTTTGGCCGCGATGAAGGTTTCTATTTCCGGTCGTTCGGTCTCGAGCTGGCCGGCACAGCTGATGACTCGGCGACTGGATCATGGCGGGTATTTGCGGAGCGTCACGGCGACGCGAAGAAAAAGACGAACTTCTCACTTGCCCGCAGCATCGGCGGCGGTGACTTTCGCGACAACATCGACGTGGAGAACGGCAACGTTCTTGGACTTGCACTCGAGCGGCATGGGTCGCGCGGACTCGACCCGCGTGGCTTGCGATTATTTGGGAGTCTGCGCGCGGAGGCGGCAGCGGGAGACTTCGATTATTCGAGAGCGATGTTCGACGCGACGATATCGCACGGACTTGGTCCCCGGCTGAGCGGCGCGTTCACGCTGAGCGCGGGCACCTCCGGCGGCGCAGTACCCTCACAACGGCTATGGTATCTCGGCGGAACGCAGACTGTGCGCGGCCAGCGTCCTGGCGCATCAACTGGCGATGCGTTCTGGATGACAAGAGTCGAGCTCGGCACCAGCTTCGTGGGTGCGCGGCCGGTAGTGTTTGGAGACTTGGGCTGGGCAGGCAGTCGGAAGGATTTCGATTCGCCAGGCCGTCCGATAAGTGGCGCGGGTGTCGGCGCATCGTTCCTCGACGGCCTAGTCCGGTTTGATGTCGCACGCGGGATTTATCCCGAGAAAAAAGTGAGGGCGAACCTGTACGTCGAGGCGCGGTTCTAGCGGACCGCTTCCGGCGTGCAAAGAGGGCGCGCTAACTTGTCTTCGGCGTCGGGCGGGTCATTCCGGCGTTCACGAGCATCGTGAATTCCTCAATCCGCGAGTCCCTTTCAGTGGCAGGCAAACCCTATATTCTCGCGCAGACCACATGGAAAACTGTGCGCGACACGCCGTATGAAGTCGCTGTCCTGCCTTGGGGTGCGACCGAGGCGCACAACTACCATCTGCCTTACGGTACCGACAATGTCGAAGCCGCGTATGTCGCAGGAGAAGCAGCGCGGCACGCATGGGATGCAGGTACGAAGGTCATCGTACTTCCGGTGGTGCCGTTTGGTGTAAACACCGGTCAGCTGGACATCAAGCTGTGTCTCAACATGAATCCGAGTACGCAGGCTGCGCTGCTCGCCGACATAGCGCATTCGCTCGAGAAGCAGGGCATCAGAAAGCTCGTCATCGTGAACAGTCACGGCGGCAATGACTTCCGGCAGATGATTCGCGAGCTTCAGCCTGCATGCAGTGTGTTCATCTGTACCGTGAACTGGTGGAACTGCATCGATCCGAAGTCGTATTTCGCCGAGCCCGGCGACCATGCGGGAGAGCTTGAAACGAGCGTGATGATGTCTATCAGTCCGGAAACCTTGCTGCCGATATCCGAGGCCGGGGATGGGCACGCGAGGAAGTTCAAGGTCAGTGGCCTGCGTGACGGATGGGCATGGGCACCTCGGCAGTGGACCAGCGTTTCCGACGACACGGGGACAGGCAATCCCGCCCGGGCAACGGCAGAGAATGGCGCGCTGTTTCTCGATGGGGTCACTCGGCGGATCGGGGGTCTGCTTACAGAACTCGCAGCGGCGGATCTGGCCGCGATGTACGAGTAGCGCTCATAAGCGACAATGCCCGGCGACAATGAGCCTTGAAATGAAACGGTGATGTTCGCCGGGGATGCGATCATTACAATCGCGGATGTCCACTTGCGGCTCTGCCTGCCGAGGATTCAGACTATGGGAATGGCGCTCGACGTTCCGCGGTTCACGATTGACATGCTCGACGATTTTCCTGACGACGGCAACCGGTACGAGTTGCTCGAAGGGATATTGCTCGTGACTCCGGCGCCGTCGAACATGCATCAAGTGGTGGCGACGCGACTGGTGTATATGCTGATGGATGCGCTGGACGGAGGCCGTTTGGCGCAGGTAGTGGCGGTCGGAGCTATCCAGCGTGGAAAGACCACTCAGCTTCAACCGGACATTCTCGTTTCGCCGGCATCATTTCCCCCGGGAACACACTGGGGGGATATCAGTGGCTGGTGGCTTGCGGTCGAAGTGATAAGCCCATCATCCCGCATATACGACCGCGAAGTGAAGCGAGCTGCATATCTGGCACTCGGCGTTGAGGAATACTGGCTGGTGGACCCGCGCAACCGCTCCGTCGAGGTGTGGAAGCGGGGTCAGGCCCAGGGCCTGAGTGCGGAACAAAGCCTGACATGGCGCCCGAGCGGTCTGACGTCAGAGATCGTGATAGACCTGGGCGAAATATTCCGGGACATTGATGGTGACGACTACGGCACCTGAGCGATGGCGGAACCGATCATCGCTGCCTCCAGCTCCCGCTCCCTCAGATTGAACGTGTATCCGGTTCCAATCATTCCCACCCTGAGCGCGCTCAATGTGAGCTGGCGGCCTTTCGTCACCTCCTCGGCATTGTCGTACTTCACGGTGCGTCCGTCGACAAATGTCACACCGCCTCGCCCGACGATCTTCCCGACTTCACCCCTGACGATCATTGCGGTGTCTTCGTCGATGCCCAGCCCCATGATGTCCGGGTAACCAGCGATGGCGACGAACAATCTGTACAGCCGCCGCCGCTGAGAAAAATGCGTGTCGATGATCGTCTTGAAGTCGAGTAATCCGAGCCCGGGTCCGATGTATTGCTCGACGAGATTGCCGTCTTCATCAACCTCATTGCCGGCGAGCGTCAATTCCGTGAGCGCTGCAGCTCCGGCGCTGGTACCGCAGACGGTGCCGCCATTCACGTAATGGTCCCATATGGCATCGCCAACCGGTGTACCGCTGAGCGTGCTGATGAGCTTGATCTGGCTTCCGCCGCCGAGGAATATCCCTTTTGAATCTTTTATGAGCTGAACCGTCCGCGCGTTCGCCGCGTCCTGTCGGCTTTCGATGATAGGAAAAACCGCATCGCCGGCTTTGGCACTTCGCAAATCCTTCTTCCAGTGCCTGGCGCTGCCTCTTACATCACTCGACGCCGAAGTGATGGCGACGATCGGACCTTTTTCGTTCGATTCCGCGGCCAGCTGTATAAACGAGCCGAGTGCGTCG
Organism: Gemmatimonadaceae bacterium; assembly: GCA_037721215.1. Classification (NCBI taxonomy): domain Bacteria; kingdom Pseudomonadati; phylum Gemmatimonadota; class Gemmatimonadia; order Gemmatimonadales; family Gemmatimonadaceae; species Gemmatimonadaceae bacterium. Next base: position 96,469 of record JBBJNV010000012.1, on the reverse strand, counting down.
CCATCGGGCGTACATGCACCACCGATGAGTACCAGTGTGCCCGCCCGTTCGATAACCGGCTTGCCGTCGATCGCGGCGAGCGTCTCTGCCGCGGTGTTTTTCGACGGCGGTATCGGGCGGATTGAATCAGTCGGAATCGGAATACCTATGTTGCTGCCGCGGCTGCGGCAGGCTGTGGGTGGAGCTCATCCAGCGTGAATGCGGCAAGCGCACCTGCCACTTGTGCCGCCAGGGGAGCATCATCCCGCACAGTTCCAATCTCGGTAACGCGACCGCGAGTCTCATGCACTATTCGGCCTCCCTCGACAAGAGCAACCGCACGCGCCACGCGCTTGTCGCGCTGCGTTACGTCGGCGTTAATCGCGAAGATCGCAACACAGCACCCTGCCTTGCGCACCATGTCCTGAACTTCCCACTCCTTGGCTGGGACAATTACGACTCCTCCGGGATGGACAGCATCCGCGACCGTTGCGACGAGCCGCTGGGCGCGCTCTTCCTCGCGGTAACGCTCGGGTACATCGGTGAGCACCGCGTCGAGCACTATTGCGATATCCGACCTGGAATACGGAAGCCCCGCCTGAAGCAGGTACGCCGGCGAAACATCGAGAATCAGTTCATCACTGCCGAAACCACGACGCACTATCTCGTCGCGTGTGGCCGCTCTGTCCGACCCGCCTGTAATTCCGCATAACACATGCTGGTGCAACAACGGAACATCGGGCTTCGACGCGAGCGACTGCAGCTCCGCGACCGCGTGAGCCACGCCGTGCAACGTTCCCGCAAATGCCTGTTGCACTGTTTCGAGGGCGAGTGCCGCGGCGCGCAGTCCCACCGGCTCGTGCATGTGCTCGAACACGAGTGTGTACTCGTCGGGATTGTCACCACCCCGTGTGCGTCCGAATCCCACGTCGTGGCCGATCATCGATTGCAGCTCGAGCGCTACATGCTCCACGATATGCGCGGCGTACGTGCCCCGATGGAGGCGCGTGATAAAGCCTCCCCGCTCGCCGATACTGCATCGATGCTCCTCGAGACCCGGCATGGCCGCCACCAGTGTTTCGGTAAACCCGGGAACATCGGCCGATGAAATATCTTCGTACGCCCCGACGGCGAGATCCATCCGCATCACCGGGTGCCGCGACCAGAAATTCGCGCCACGCGTGGAATGAAGCGTGATCATGCGAATTTCGGCTTCCGGATCCGGATTGTCCATCAATTACAGGGCGGTATGCTCTGCGGAAAGTGCGCGAATCTGGTCGAGCACTGCTGGGACGTTATCGGCGAGCACGAAAACAAGATCGCCCTCTTTCATCATATCGAGTGCCCGCTTGAGACTCTCCGCTTCCTCGTAAATGATTTCCATTTGATCCTCGTGCATCCCGGCTTCGCGCAGCCCCTCGATAATGAGCCTCGCAGTGTCGCCGGTCTCCCGGCCACGGCGGTACTTGTCCTCGCGAACGATGACGTAATCGAGACTCGCTGACAGGCGTCCGACATTTCGAAGATCCTCGTCGCGCCGGTCGCCGGGGGCGGTGAGAATCCCAATGCGACGGGTAGCGTCGATCCCGTGCACAAACTCCATCAGGCCGGCGATTGCCGCAGCGTTGTGAGCGTAGTCCACCAGCACGCGTCCCACACCAAACCGCATCAGGTTCAGCCGGCCCGGCGTCAGCGACGGTGAAGGGAAGAACGACAACAGTCCGGCCCGGATATCGTCATACCGCATACCCTGCACGTACGCCGTAGCGATCGCGGCGAGAATGTTCTCGCGCTGGAAACGCGCGGCCCCGCCCATCATCAACGGAACATCGCGCACGGGAGCGATAGGAATGCGCAACCGCCCGCGGCGAATGACGAAAGTGTCTTTCTCGATCCGCGCGCCGATGCCGTTGCGTGAGAGGTGCAGCTCGAACTCGTCACTCTCGCCTTCAGGCCTTGTCGAGAAAAGAACGATATCGGCCATTGTCCGGTCGCGCATCGCGTACACCAGTGGATCGTCGGCATTGAGCACTGCGTGGCCTTCACGCTTTACCACCGCCGGTATCACACTCTTGACGTCGGCAAGCTGCTCGACAGTGTGAATTCCCCGCAGCCCCAGGTGATCGGCGCTGACATTGAGGACTACCCCAACATCCGCCTCATCGAATCCAAGGCCGGCGCGCAGAATACCTCCGCGCGCGGTTTCAAGTACCGCAATGTCGACGGTGGGATTCGACAGGATGATGTTCGCCGAGAACGGGCCTGTCATATCGCCTTCGATGACGAGTCGGCTGCCGAGATAGGTGCCGTCGGTGGTAGTGAAGCCGACGACGTTCTCACTCACGCGGAAGAGATGCGCGATGAGACGTGTCGTCGTCGTCTTGCCGTTCGTTCCGGTTACAGCGATCACAGGAATGGTCGCTTCGACTCCTGGCGGGTACAGCATGTCGATGATAGGCGCAGCGACGTTCCTCGGATGTCCTTCGGCAGGATGGGTATGCATCCTGATGCCGGGGCCGGCATTCACTTCGATGATGACGCTTCGGTTTTCACGGAAGGGCACAGAAATATCCGGCGTCAGAATATCGATGCCGGCGATATCGAGGCCGATCACGCCCGCGGCCATCTCGCACGCTGTGATGTTGTCGGGGTGCATCTCATCGGTGCGATCGATCGACGTGCCGCCGGTGGAAAGATTGGCGGTGGCACGTAACGGCACGAACTGACCGTCATCCGGTACCGTCTCAAGCGTTCGGCCAGCGAGTGCCAGATGCTCGATCGTCGTCACGTCGTTTGGAAGGCGCGTCAGCATTCTCGTATGCCCGATTCCGCGACGCGGGTCACGGTTGCCCTCCTCGATCAGCTCGTTCACAGTCCGCTTTCCGTCGCCGACAACATGCGCAGCTACGCGCTCAGCTGCCGCTACGACTTTCCCATTCACCACCAGGACCCGGTGATCGTTGCCCTCGGCGAATTGTTCAACGACAATGCGGCCGCCATAGGCTGCTGACCTGTCCCACGATGCGCGCAGCTCGCCGGCATCGCCTATTCGCCCGGATATTCCGCGACCGTGATTCGCCGCAATCGGCTTGAGGATAACCGGGTAGCCGATCTCGGCGGCAACATCAAGTGCGCCGTCGAGGGTGCGTGCTACGTCGCCTTTCGGCACCGGCAGTCCGATGTTTTCGAGGACGCGCTTCGTGTCGTCCTTATCCTGCGCTATTTCCACACCGATGGCGCTTGTGGAATCGGAAAGGGTCGCCTGAATGCGGTGCAGGTTTCGTCCGAGGCCGAGTTGCACCAGCGAGTACTTGTTGAGCCGGCGGACGGGAATGCCCCGTCGTCGTGCTTCCTCGACAATCGAATTCGTTGAAGGACCGAGCCGGGATGATTCATAGAGCGACAACAGCGAGTTGACTGTCGCGTCGATGTCGATTTCCTCGCCGGCAATACACGCGCGGACAATCCTCACGGCGTCGCGCATTGCGCGCAGGCCGGTCTCTTCTTCCTCGTACGCAATGATCAGCCACCAGACTCCCTCGTCACCCGATGCCACCACACGGCCGAAGCTGACGTCGTGGCCGATGAGCGATTGTAGCTCAAGGGCGATGTGCTCGAGTATGTGAGGGATGTGTGTTCCCTCATGCAGTCGCTCGATGAAACCACCGCGCTTGCCACGGGTGCACTTGTGCGATTCGAGCGAAGGAAGAATGGAAATCAGCTGTGCAGCGAAACCGGGGATGTCAGCCGAGGTGACTTTCTCGAGTGATCCGAGGCGAATATCACAGGCAATGACGGGCGCGAGGCGCCAGTAGTTCGGGCCGCGGAGCGCTCGCAGGCGGGTGACCTGCAATGCATCAGGGTCGAGACCGACGGAATCGGGCGTCACGGGTTCGTGAGCTACAGGGGGTTCCATTTCCGGGGAAGCCAGGTGCTGAGTCATGGGGAGGGCAGAGGGCAGGTGTTCAAAATCGCACCTCATGACAGATCGGAGAAGGGGACACGACGACACTGGCTGCAGCTATCCGGCAGCCTGCGATCCGCAGCGAGCAGTACGCGATGCATTCACTAGTCATCATGCTTGTCAGCAGGGTCGGAAAGAAGCGCCCAGATCCACCGTGTCTCCTCGAACTGACGAGTAACAATCGTGATGGCGACGGTTATCGGGACGCCAAGCAGCGCGCCGGCGGGACCCCACAGCCACCCCCAGAAGACAATCGAAAAAAGCACCACGAGAGGTGAGACGTTGAGTAATCGGCCCTCGAGACGCGGATCTATGTAGTTCCCGAGAAAGAGCTGTGCCACCGTCAACGCAGCAAGCATTCCAAGGGGTTGCCCGAATCCATTGAACTGGACAAATGCGTAAATCACTGGCGGCACGACTGACAGCAGCGATCCGATCGTCGGGATGTACTCCAGAAGAAACGCCAGCAGTGCCCATATCAGCGCGAACTTGAGCCCGAAGGCCAACGCGATGACACCGGTCATGACGCCGGCAATGACACTCGTGATGGACTTGGCCCGGAAGTACTGCCGAGCTGCAGTGCCGATTTTCGCAGAGATACCGATCAGCGTGTCTGCCTTCTGCTTAGGAAACCTGATGCGAATTTTCTCAGCGGCATCTCGCCGCTCGGCCAGCGCAAGAGCTGCGAATCCCATAGACAGCGCGAGGTATCCGAACGTAGTGAACAGCACACCCGCGATCGCCGTTGCGAGTCCATGGGTTGCACCTTTCTCTCCATTTTCGGTCTTGCCGATTTGCTCAGCGCCGCTGCCAAATTCTGGAAGGGTGACTCCAAAACGCTCAGTGAACGCGCTGATTTGAGATTGAAGCGAGGCGATGCGGTCGCTCTGCTGTTGAAGGTCCCGTCCTATCGTGGTGGCGCTCCAGCCCAGGGCAGCCACCAGTGCCACGATCACCGACGTGACGGCGAGAATGGTAAGCAGCAGAGCTGCCCATGGTGGAATTCTTTTTTCAAGGCGTCGGAGCAGTGGCCACGAGAGAGCCGCGATCATGCAGCCGGCAACGAGCGGCAATGTGACCGGGCGACTTGCGTGGAGCGCCGCTAGCAACATCAACACCACAGCGATCGCGAGCAGCCGCTTCATGGGCGACCTCCATTCCACGTAATCACGAGGTACGCGGCCTTGCAGGGTGCCGGCAACAGAATACCTGATACCGAATTGCGTTGGAAGCCATATCAATGTCCATTGAAGAATGATGACAGGCGAATCGGTCGCAGCAGACAGGTAATTGAATGCATGAGACGAGAGCCAGCCAATGAGTAGAGCTCCATTCCGGTTGGTCCCGGGTGTATGCGATCTTCGATCCACCCGCGTGTGCTGCTCGGAAGTTCCTGCGTTCCGCGCAGCAATGTCGCGTTGAGCATATGAAGTCGGCCGCTGTCTTGATAATTGGCGGGGGCGTCATCGGCGCGAGCGTCGCCTGCCACCTTGCCCGTAAAGGAGTGCGGGATATTGTCGTCGTCGATGGATCGCCGGGTCGCGGGGCAGGAAGTACAGGCAGGGCAACCGGTGGGTTCAGGGCACAGTTCTCGACGCGTGTCAACGTCCGGCTCTCGCTGTTGTCCCGTGAACTGCTTCTTCGCTTTCGCGATGATACTGGTGTCGATCCGGGATACATACAAGCCGGATACCTGTGGCTGGCCGGCAACGATGCGCAGTTGCGTGCGCTCAACGATGCACGACAGGTTCAGATCGCCGAAGGCGTCCATGAAGCGAGAGGAGTAACGCTGCCCGACATTGCGGCGATAAACCCCGCTGTCTCTCTCGACGGAATCGTGGGGGGTGCGTACTGCCCGACGGACGGATTCATCAGGCCCCTCGAAATACTCGAGGGCTACCTCACAGCGGCGGCCCGGCTTGGTGTTCGAGTCTGGTGGAACACATCAGTTGTCGGTGTCAAGCGAGGCAGCGATGGACGCGCCGTAACTGTACTGACATCTCATGGTGAGATTGCCGTGGAGCAAATCGTCAACGCTGCGGGCCCATGGGCAGCAGGCGTTGCCTCGCTTGCGGGGGTCGTCCTCCCGGTTACAGCCCTTCGTCGCCAGGTGGCGTTCACCGAGGCGTGCGATCTGCTCCCCGTCCGGATGCCGATGACGATCTTTCTCGACGACGGATTCCACCTGCGCGTGCGCGATGGGCGCGTGCTGCTGGCGTGGCCTTCGCCCGGCGTAGCGGGCGCGCCGTTCGTAACGACAGTCGACGATTCCTGGATTGACGAGGTCTCAAGACGAACGCGTGAGCGCATCCCTGCATTGCGAGAAATCCAGATCGACAGAAATTCCTGCTACGGAGGACTCTACGAGATGTCGCCCGACAGTCATGCGATTCTTGGTAGATCGGCAGAGTGCGATAATTTCTGGCTGGTGAATGGCTCGTCGGGTCATGGCGTGATGCACGCGCCCGCTCTGGGTCAGCTGCTGGCCGAAGTCATTTGCGGGCAGGAAACCGCAATCGATGTCTCCGCACTAAGCCCGCTTCGATTTGCGGACGGGCGTGAACCCGCGAAACAGGAATTGCTGTGACCCGGTGAAGAGCGGCATGATCGTCAGCGATGATCGGGCATACCTGGCCGATTAGCCTGGGCCCGGGCTGTGAGCTCTGGGCGGCCGGCTCTGGGCTTTTAAGGGCAACACCGTTGGGTACCAAAGCCAAGGGCCTGGGCTTTTTGGCTGGGGCCGGGAGGCTTACGACGGGTTTTGGCAAAATGATGAGTACGGAGTTAATCGGGCAACGCGTGCATGAAGTGCTGAGCCAGATTTCTGTCATGACGGCTACCGTGGCCATTATTCTCGCGCGCCAGGGGCGCTCGGCTCGTGTCTGATTTCCGCAAGCTCGAAGTGTGGCGGAACGCGCATGACTTGATGCTCCGGGTGCATTCGCATGCTGGCGCGATTCGGGGTGGTGCCTACCTCTCCCTGAAGAGCCAGATCATTCGCTCGTCGATGTCAATCCCCGCAAACATCGTCGAGGGCCGCGCGCAGCGTACCGACCGGGAATTCAGCCGCTTCCTTGGCTATGCGGTAGCATCAGCCTCGGAGCTGGAGTACCACCTGATTGCAGCGCGGGACCTGAAAGTACTTACGGAGCAAAAACCCGCCCCCCTGATCCAGCGAACGATACAAGTGAGGAAGATGCTGATCGGCTTGCAAAAAACCTTGTCTGGGTCTACCCCCGCAAAAACTCCGCAAGCGGTCTGACCGCATCAGGCAAGGCTCACCCCTGAAACCAAAGCTCCCGGCTCCGGCCCACTAAGCCCAGGCCATTGGCTTTTTTACCCCATGGTGTTGCCGTTAATGGCCCCGAGCCCATCCGCTCAGGCCCGCAGCCCAGGGCCCGGAGCCCGGCTGGTGTTCACGCGCCCGCGAAATCACCCCTTTCCAACCCGCGCTCCAGTCTCTTTGTCAAAGAAATGCGCCTTTGCAAGGTCGAACGCGAGTGTGACAGGCTCGCCGGGAAGCGGCAACGGCTGCGGCGACACGCGGGCAGTAATGCTGAACGCGCCAACAGTCGCATACACGAAAATCTCATTTCCAAGAGCTTCGACGATATCGAGTCGAGCCGGTGCAAGCGCAGGCGGATCCACAATTGTCGATTCGCCCGCAAAAAGTGCCGGTCCAGTCGCAAGGGCCACCGAGACATCTTCCGGTCGGATGCCCATGATAACTGCCTTCCCGTTGAGATCCACCACGCGTTCCGCGAGCCCGGGCGGGATGCGGACCGTGAATGCACCCTCGGCGGCGGTAAACCCCGGCGCTTCCCCCGCGGTGATGGTGCCGGTGATGAAGTTCATCGACGGGCTGCCGATAAATCCAGCCACGAAGCGGTTGGCGGGATGATCGTACAGCCGCATCGGCGTATCGATCTGCTGAACGTGACCGTTGTTCATTACGACGATCCTGTCGCCGAGCGTCATGGCCTCGACCTGGTCGTGCGTCACGTAAATCATCGTGGCGTTGAGGTCTCGATGCAGCCGTGCAATCTCCCGCCTCATCTGCACACGCAGCTGCGCATCGAGATTCGATAGCGGCTCGTCGAACAGAAAAACCTTTGGTTGACGCACGATTGCCCGGCCAAGCGCGACTCGCTGCCGTTGCCCGCCAGAGAGCTGGCGGGGGGTGCGGTCAAGAAACCCCTCGATTCCGAGAGTGGCAGCGGCCTGATCAACACGACTCTTGATCTCGGCTTTCGGGGTATCGCGCAGCTTGAGCGCGAACGCCAGATTCTCGCGCACCGTCATGTGAGGGTATAGCGCGTAGCTCTGGAACACCATCGCGATGTCGCGATCCTTTGGCGGCACATCGTTCACCGCACGACCGTCGATCGAGAGCTTACCGGCGCTGATTGACTCCAGCCCGGCGATCATGCGAAGGGTTGTACTCTTTCCGCAACCTGACGGGCCCACGAGCACGACCAGCTCGCCATCGCCGACATCGAGATCGACGCCGTGCACGGCCACACTCTCAGTCGGGCCGGGATAGATTTTGCGGATGCCTTCAAGTTTTATGCGTGCCATCGTTCTCCGGCTTCAGTATGGCTGATCGATACGTTTTTCCCGACGGTTTTCTCTGGGGCGCGGCGACATCGGCATACCAGATCGAGGGATCGCCTCTGGCCGATGGCGCGGGAGCGAGTAACTGGCACCGCTTTTCGCACACGCCCGGCATGACCGCGAATGGCGACACCGGGGACATCAGCTGCGATCACTACCAGCGGTATCGCTCTGACGTCGGATTGATGAGCGATCTCGGGCTGAATACATACAGATTCAGCATTTCGTGGAGCCGTGTCATGCCGCAGGGAACCGGCCGTGTGAATGAGCCGGGACTCGACTTTTATTCGCGCCTTGTCGACTCGCTGCTCGAACGGGGAATCAAGCCCAACGCAACGCTGTTCCATTGGGACCTGCCGGCCGCTCTCGACGACCGCGGTGGCTGGCTCAACCGTGACATTTCGGAATGGTTCGCGGACTACGCGGTTGTCATGTTCGACAAGCTCGGCGATCGAGTACCGTTGTGGGCGACGATCAACGAGCCGTGGGTGATCATGGATGGCGGCTACATGTACGGTAAACTCGCACCTGGACATCGCAGCATGCATGAAGCAGCGATCGTCTCGCACAATGTGCTCAGGGCCCATGGCCGCGCGGTGCAGGCATTTCGAGCCAGCCAGAGTGCCGGAATCAGCAAGGTTGGCATCGTCGTAAACCTCGAGCCCAAATATTCCGGTTCGAACAGTACAGAAGATATTGCCGCCACTGCCCGGGCCGACGCCTACATGAATCGGCAGTACCTCGATCCGCTCATCCTCAGCGAATACCCCAGTGAAATGGTCGAGATATTCGGCGATGCCTGGCAGGAATGGGCGTCCGAAGACATGCGTCTGATAGCGGAAAAAATCGATTTTCTCGGGATCAATTACTACACGCGCAGTGTCACCGTCCACGATGAAAACGAGATTCCACTTCGTGCGCGCGCCGTTGCGCAGCGTGGCCATATCTACACTGAAACCAACTGGGAGGTATTTCCGGACGCCCTCACACGCGTGCTGCTCTGGGTGAAGGAGAGGTACGGCGACATCCCGCTCTACATTACGGAGAATGGGTCCGCTTTCTACGATCCTCCGGCGCCGATCGACGGGCGCGTCGACGACCCGCTTCGTGTCGCTTATCTGCGCGGCCACCTGCGTGCGGTGGGGGAAGCGATACGCCAGGGAGTGTCGCTGCATGGTTACTATGCCTGGTCTCTTCTCGACAATTTCGAGTGGAGCGCCGGCTACTCCAAGCGTTTCGGCATCATTCATGTCGACTATGCGACGCAGCAGCGGACGATCAAGGCGAGCGGCCGCTATTACGCCGACGTCATACTCACGAACGGAGAAGTACTGGCGGAGTGATCGCCGCCGGAGCGACGGGCTGCGAACACCTTGCTCTCTCGAAGCAGAAGGCCGGTTCCGTACGATGCCGGGATGAACATGGCCGGCGATGACATCGGGTTTCACCCGTTCAATACCGGAAAGTGATGACGGCGGGAACACTCCGCACCACGACTTCGCCGGTACCGGGTTTGACGCTGGCGCCATTAACCACCGCCTGTCGCAACGGCCGGTCCGACGGTGATCGAACCACGAGGCCGCCCGCAGGGATGCGAACACCGGCCTCGATCCTTGCTTCCACCGCGGCGCCCACGGCGCGCATTGTGTAGCTCAGGCGTCCGTAGTGCGTTGAGAGGCCGCCGATTCTTACGCCGTTCTCCGCCCGTACCCATTTCTCCGGGATTCCCGCGCCAATCACCATCGATGAATCAGCCTCGCGCTCGAACGCAAACATGTCGAGAGTAGAACGAATGAAATCCGATCCAACCCAGGTGTGAGGCATGTCGCCGATGAATTTCGGATTATGCGGATCGCGATATACGACCTCCGCCCAGTGATGCCATGCTTTCGGCCGCTGATGCCGGAAGAAAAAATCAGAAACTTCATGGGCCTTCTGCCTGTCTCCCATCCGCACGAATGTGCCAACTACTCGCCACTCGTAAGGCGTGTAGATCTCCCACGGCGCTGAGCCATCACGGCGTGCCTTGAAGTTCTCGTAGTACTTCCCGAACGTTCTGTCGAGTGCGGGTTGAGGGATGCGTGCCAGCTCATCGGCCGGATTCACGGCAATAGTCGTGGACGTCGCGTCAAAATCTCCGAGCTCGGCCGCTCCGGGGATGTAGTCGATCTTGTGCTGCACCATCGATAACCGGATCGACGCATAGAAATCCTTCCGGAATTCGTCGCGCATCTTTGCAAACCGGGTTACGTCAGATTTGCCGAGGACGGTTGCGATTTCCGTTGCGTCCTTGAATCCGCGCAGCGCAAAAAAATCATCCCAGTAGGAGTGCATCGGCTTCGCCGAATAGCCCTCGTGGCTGATGCTCTGCGGCATGAGCCCGTAGAAAACCCGCTTGTCAGCAGCGCGAAACTCTTCGGTAGTTCGGGAGCGCCGAAGCGAATCCATGAAAGCGACGGCGCGCGATACCTGAGGCCACGTTCGCTCCAGCAGCAGCCGGTCTCCCGTGTGCCGGTAATACTCTGCAATCAGATAGATGAACTCGCCGTGGCTGTCGTTTTCAGCCACAGGATCGGCTCCGCGGGAATCCACGCAGCATGGGATTTTCCCGTTGTCGAACTGGAACCGGGCGTACCACTCGATGAACTCACGCACTTCGCCATAGTGACCGAGCCGCAGCAAAGCGGCCGAGGTGAGTGAGCCATCACGGATCCATGAGCGCTCGTACGAGCGCGATCCGGGCTGGATAGCGGGACCGTCACGATTGATCAGTATGTATGCGAGGTTGGCCCGTATTGACTGGGCGATTCGCGATTCGGAAGCCGGAAGGCCTATCTGCACCCGGTTCTGTTTCGCCTGCCATTCCGATTCGACCGCCTGCTGCTGCGTATCCACCCAGCGCGTGCCACAGTGCTCCGGCGATCGCATGCACACTGGCTCTGTGGCATGCAGAGGAATCGCGATATCGATTGTGGAATCGGCACGAGGACGGAGAACAATATCGTACGCGAGTACACCGGAAGCTCTTCCCAGCTGATCGTGCGCTCGGGCAGCAGATGGGAATCGCGTGGCCCTGAGGATGTCAACGAGATCTCCTTCGTCGAACGCCATCGCCCCGAATCGTGTGGCACGCGTCAACGCAATCGCCGTTCGGTCGTTGTTCACCCGGATTCTGCGGGCGTCGTAACGAATGCTGTCGACAGTAGCTACGCCGCCCTGTGTGTTGAGGAACTGCCAGGGTGGATTTACCTGGAACGGCCTGAGCGCCAGATACAGCGTTGCGCGTCTGGACGCCGCCGTCGGATTGCGAAGGCGATAGCGAGCGTAGAGGACAGATGAGTCGGGGGCACCGGCCGCAAACGCCGTCACGGTCATTTCGAGTTGAGGCGTCTTCCACGTGACCCAGGGAATCGGCATATCCCCGCCCACCAGCCCCGCACTGGTCGACACGTCATTCCAGGTGATGAGCCGTCCTTCGTTCATAATGAAGGGCTCGATCGAGAACTGCCCTTTGCCGGATTCGATCAAACCCTGCTCGTCCATCAAACCTTCTCGGCTGTCCCCATTGACGCCGATCACCGTCCAATACGACTGCTTCCCGGAGAAATACCTGGGGTAGTTTCCTGGCGGGGCGTCACGCGCGACTGCAGTGTAGAAATCATTTTTCGTCGCGGACCAGGCGAGGGGTTTTACCGCGACTTCCTTTATTCCGACGACATACGGAGCGCCCGTCGCATTGGGCGAGACGGGCGACACCGAAATGGCAACGTAGCGCGCGTCGGTTTCAGGGAGGTAGAGATAATCGCGCAATGCCCGGCTGGCGCCAACGGCGTAAACCTGCTGCCAGCTTTCCCCGTCGATGGAAGTATGCACGGAGTAGGAGGAAGGGCGGCGGCCTGTCTCCCAATCGATCACCAGACCGCCAAACTCGCGGCGCTTCAGAAAATCGATACGCAACCGCTGATTGCCCGGGTCCCGTGCCGGAGCCATGCGCCACGAAGTTGCCGCTTTGCCATCCATCGCGTTTGCAGGATCATGGCCCGCAAGATGAGCGCGAGCAGAAAGCCTGGGCGTGAGATTGTAAACACTCTGTGGCTCTAGCGGCGTCAATACGATATCGTCGATCCAGACTGTTCCCTTGCCTCCGGTGCCGGCGGTAATCGCGATTTCAACGGCGGCCACACTCTTCATTTCTCCACCGCCAAGCGGACCCCACGCAAACGTTATATGCCGTTTCTTTCGAACGAGATTCTGCCAACGCGTGGGGAATACAAATCCCGGCTGGTTGGACCACCAGACATTGTCCCCGCTTGGGTCGATCAGTTTGAACTCGAGAGTATTTGGCGGAGCTTCGCCGCGAATCGTGAACGAGAACTCGTAATTGGCGGGGAGCGCGAGCTTCAAATCCCGGCGGATAACGGCGTATCCGCCATGTCCGTGAAAATCGAAATCGAGTTTGATGGCCTTGCCACGCCGGCCGGCGTCCTGAGTGATCCGCAATGAAACGTCGTCCGATGGCACGGCTTTCCATGCGGCCACTGTTTCAAAGTCATCGACCATAATCGCCGGCTGCAGCAGCATGATTCCGACGAGAGCAGGGAACAGCGCGATCATCCTTTTACGCTCCCTGACATGACGCCCTGGATGTAGTAGCGCTGCAGAAAAAGAAAGACAAGCATCACCGGCACAACTGTTATCACCGAGCCCGCCATCATCAATTCGGTGTCCTGCACATGCTCACCGGCGAGATTGGCCAGCGCGACCGGGAGGGTATAGCGGGACTCATCGCTAAGTACGATCAGCGGCCACATGAAGTCGTTCCAGGTGGCGAGGAACGTCCAGATGGCTAGGGTCGCGAGAATCGGTACGATTCCCGGAACCACGATCGACCGGAAAATCCGGAACTCCGACGCGCCGTCTACACGGGCCGCGTCGAGCATTTCGTCGGGGATGGCGAGCGCGTACTGGCGAACGAGAAATATTCCGAAGATGCTCGCGAGCCCCGGAATGATGACCCCCCAATAGGTGTTGATCATCCCGAGATTCTTGAGCAGCAGGAACAGCGGCAGCATGGCGACCTGGACGGGCAGCACGAGGCCGGTGGAAAGCGCGCGGAACAGCCGGTCGCGCCCTCTGAAGCGCAGCTTCGCGAACGCATACCCGGCCATTGAATTGATGACGAGAGAGCTCAGCGTCACAACCAATGCGACGAAGGCGCTGTTGAGCAGGTATCTGCCGAGGTTGAGGCGGGTGAACAGATCGACGTAGTGACTGAAGGTGACGCGGGTTGGGAAAAACCGCGGCGGAAAACTGCTCGCCTCGCCAGCGGGCATGAGCGACGCCGACACCATCCAGGCCATCGGCAGCAGCGCCATGATCGCGCCAATCACGAGGAGTGCGTAGAGAAGCACTCGTATGAACCGGTCGCGCTGTCCTCCGAAATTCGCCCGCTCGCCAGCCGGGATCGCAGTCACGCGCGCTCCTTTTGCAGCCGGAACTGGACGAGCGTCGCCAGCAGAATGACGATGAACAGCACGAACGCAATTGCCGCGGCGTATCCCATTCTCCACCAGCGGAATCCTTCCTCGTACATCAGTAGTACGACGCTCGTCGTACTACGCAGCGGCCCCCCCTGCGTCATCACGTAGGGCTCGGCGAACAACTGGAAGTAGCCGATCATTGTGATGACCGTTACGAAAACCAGTGTCGGCGAAAGCATCGGCAGTGTGATGCTCCAGAAGCGGCGGAACGGGCTGGCCCCATCGATTGCGGCAGCGTCGTAAAGCTCCTCGGGAATGGCCTGAAGTCCGGCGATGAAGATGAGCATGTTGTATCCGAAGCTCTTCCACACCGCCATGAGAATTATTGCGGGCATCGCCCAGTGCGGATCGCCAAGCCAGTCGATCGGATCCACGCCGATGTACGAAAGGGCGTAGTTGAAGAATCCGTAGCGCGAGTGGTACAGGTATCGCCAGACGATCGCAACGGCAACGAGGGTTGTGACGAAAGGGGTGAAGTAGATGGTGCGGAACACGCCCTTGAATCGAACGAGTTTCGAGCTGAGCAGGAGAGCGGCGCCAAGTGAAACCGCGATCGTGAGCGGACCTCCGACGAAAGCGAAATAGAAAGTGTTTCTCAGCGCCAGCCAGAAATCGGGGGTGCGGAGGAGACGGGAATAGTTCTCGAAGCCGACGAACCTCGTGTTGCCCGGATTGGCGATTCCGTAGAGATCGAAGTCGGTAAGGCTGAGCAGCATTGCGGCGGCGACGGGCAGAAAGAAAAAGATGCCAATCAGCGCGAACGCCGGTGCGAGAAAGAACCAGGCCGCTGTGTTCGCCTCCGAGGGAATCCGAAGGCGTCCTGCCGTCGCTGTCGCCACTACCTGCTGCCCGCTTGCTGTTTTTCCATCAGCCAGCGCCGCTTCCTGAGGATTCCATTTACATCGCTGTCGAGTGCGGCAAGGGCTTTCTCGACGGATTTCCGGCCGCGGATTGCCTGCTCACCGTGCTCGAACACCTTCGTCGCGATCTGTTCCCATTCGGGAACAAGGGGGGTAGGCACGACTCGGTCGAGCTGCTCCCTGAATGCGCGCGTGTGGCGATTGCCCGCAAGCGAGGAGTCGCGCCACGTCGACCGTCTCGCGGGCAGATCGCCAGTCAGCTTGTAGAACTGGAGTTGTATCTCTGGGCGCGAGAGATACTCCATCAGCTTCCACGCCTGCTCCTTGTTTGTAGAGCGGCGGAAGAGAGAAAGGCTCGCACCCCCGGCGAGTGACACCCCCGGACCATCGATCCCCGGGAGCGGCGCGGTCATCCACTTATCCTGGAGAGACTTCGGAAGGCGGTTGGTAAATTCTCCAATCTGCCACGGTCCGCTGATATACATGGCGATGTTGCCGCGTTCGAACTCCTGGTAGAGGTTCGAGATCTCGGAGCCGCTCAGAGCTGGCGCAAGCCCATCCCGGTAAAGGCCGACGTAAAAGTCAAATGCCTTTTTGAACTGAGGTTGTGAAAACGCCCCGTAGGTCCCATCGTCGCGCAGAAGTGTCGATCCGGCCTGCAGTCCCAGAATCACCGGGGGCGGCCATTCGGTGATGGGGATCAGGAGCGGATACTGGCGCGCGCTCATACCGGACTTGAGACGCACCATTGCGGTACGCCACTCGGCCCAGGTCGTGGGCATGCGATCATATCCGGCTTTCGCCAGTAGATCAGTGCGATAAAAAAGCACGCGGGTGTCGACGTACCAGGGCACTGCGTACGTGATGCCATCCACCACGTTAGTACTCCAGATGCCGGGGAAATAATCGGATCGAACGACGTCGCTCGAGCGGGCAACGCGCGCGTCGAGAGGTTCGAGTGCATCGAGTGCGACGAACTCCGGCACCCAGGTATTGCCCAGCATCGCAATGTCCGGAGTCGCTTCCCCGACGTATGCAGTGAGGAGCTTTTCATGCGCTGCAGACC
This sequence comes from Gemmatimonadaceae bacterium, assembly GCA_037721215.1. NCBI lineage: Bacteria > Pseudomonadati > Gemmatimonadota > Gemmatimonadia > Gemmatimonadales > Gemmatimonadaceae > Gemmatimonadaceae bacterium. The sequence continues at coordinate 80,446 of JBBJNV010000012.1, read as the reverse complement.
ACGGGATCTGCTGTACCTGCACCTTTATTCCGGGGTTCTGACGCTCGAACGCCGGAATGAGCTCCGAGACTACTTCGCCTTCCCGGCCCATCGCCCAGAGGCGAAGCGTTGCACTCTCACGTCCAGATGCGGGTGAGCACCCTAGTACGCCCAGCGCGAAAAGCGCCAGAGCAATTCGGACGCGTGCGCCTCTACGGCTGTTGCTGATCGAGCCACCCACCAGTGAAACCGGCGCGCTTGAGGCCGCGGATGATATGCGGATTGCGTCGCATCGTTCGCCAGATCAGGTCAGAGCGATAGTTCTCGATCATCGCAATGATTGGCCCCTGATCGATCCCCAGATAGTCGGTGTCAAACCAGCCCACTCCGCGGACGATCTTTCCGTGCTGTGGTTTGATGTCCAGATCGAAGGTGGGGTTGAATGAATCCAGAAAGCCGTAGGTCGAGAAAAGGTTGTTACCGTACTTCTCGCGCATCGCGACGAGCGCGGGAATCGCAATCTCCGGCGCAAAGGCAACGGATCCTCCGGCGGCAGTAGGGCCCAGCGTTCCATCGTCTCTTATTTCTCCGGCAGCCGCACCACGCGCGGAGTATGTCCAAAATCTGCGGGGAGAGCCTCTGAGAGTCAGCAGCGTGTCGAGTGGTCCATCGACCGCAGTGAGCCCCCAGATATCGGCGCCGTAGTCCTTCCAGTTTCCGGGATTGGCAATCGCATAGGCGCGCTGGGAATAAGTTGCCCGGCGTGAATTCTCGAAGTAATCGATCCCCCTGGACCGCATGTATGAATCTTTTATGCCGCGGAAGTCGATCCAGATATGCGAATACTGATGTCCGAAGAGCGGCGCGAAATTCAGGTGCTGCTGCCCCTGAAAAACGGCCCAGTTGTAAGTGCTCCGGTACGCTTCCCACGACGCTACGTCCACTGGGTGAGTTGGAGATCCGAGCGCGAGCACATTCAGGATGATCGCCTCGTTCAACCCATGCCAGTCAGCTTCGATGTATCCGCTTTCGGGCTTCCATCCCATGCTCACCAGCGGCGCTCGTGGACGCGCCCATTGCCAGTCTACGCGAAGGTAGAGCGAATCTCCGTAAGCACGAATTGCAGCTTCAGTCGCATTCTGTTGAACGAAGTACGACTGGCAGAACAGCACACCGGCAATCAGCAGCGACGTGTCGATGGTCGACAGCTCCACCTGCTCGAACCGGAGGCCGGTCTGCATGTCGAGGAAGTGGTAGAAAAATCCCTTGTATCCGGTGACGTTCGTGGCCTGCGGACCCTGTGGCGCATTGTACATGAACCGCAGCGTGTTCAGCGTGCGCTCGGCGGCCTGCTCACGGGTGACGTATTTGCGCTCGACGCCAATGGGATAGGCAGTGAGCGCGAACCCGATGGCGGCAACACTGGAAAAGCTCTTCGTTGGCCAGCGATCAGGACTGAGCCCCGTTCTATGGTCGCTACGCTCCCAGAACCAGGCGAACGTGCGTTGCTCGAGGGTATCGAGAAAAGCACTCTGTCGAGTACTGGACTCCGATGGACGTGCGGGTCCCTTGGCGCCGGTAGTGGTCGTCGATGCAATCGCGCACGCCGAGGAAATAAAAAAGAAAATCGTCGAAGACCGCCGCAAGGCTAGCTGGATATCAGGCATTAGATTTTCGCATAGGGTGCTTAAGATGCTCGTTGGATTGCTCCCTGCATGATTTTTAAAGTGCGGTGCCGGTCCTCCTTAAGCCAGTGACCAGAATTCCGAGGGCAAAGATCGGGGCCATGAATTCGATCCACCCTGCTTTTGAATGGGGCCAGGAGCTGCATAATCGAGCCACCCGAAACGGCCATTCACTCGCCGAATGGCGAGAACACTACGTGCGCCAGCTCGTGAGTGCCAAGTATTACTCCCGAGAGCAGGCTCCAGTGTTCATTGTTGTGCACGTGCCTCAACGCTGTGACGACGAAGTACGTGAGCGCAAGGGCGCGCCAAGCGACAGCGGGGCGTAATCTCGGCGCTGGGTTTCGTTCGTCGTGCGTCATCGAGTGTCTGACGATGGCAAACTGCACGGCACACATTCGACGTTTTGAAGCTCAGTCTAATCGCGATCACGCTCGTCACGTGGTTGTCGACTACCAGCCTTTATTTGGGGCAAGATAGCCATGACCAGAGGGAATTTCTGCCGGTGGAAGCTTGACGTGATGCTGGGGCTTTACGACTGTTGAGAAGTAGTACTGGCCTGCCGGCAACGAATCAGCCAGCACAAAGTTGGCTCTGCTGTTCATAGTAAAGCTGTCGGCGAACCCTGGAGGAATATTCACCCAAAGCTTCATGTCCACGCAGCCGCTGCGGGCCTTGCGCGAGTCCCATACTGGCCTGCGTCGCGCGGCAGATCGGTACACAACGAGAGCCAAAGGGCATGCGTTTCGCGAACCTTGCAAGGCTTCGGTTCTCAGGTTGGTTATGAAGAGGGTCGTGAAGATCATGCGTCTCAGGCCCACAACTGGTACTGTAGATTCGACTACTGATGTGCGTGCTTCGTAGCGGATTCCGTCAACATCTACGATCCCGACGGGATCGTCCTTTTTGTCGCTTTGGCAAACTGAGCCGAACAGGGCCAACACGCCAATCGATGTAAGCTTGAACACCTTCACCGTTAGAAACCGGCGATTCTCCACGGCCCGAAGCTCAATTCGTAAGGGATGTCATCATACCAGCTTGCCAAGGCACTTCCAACATTGCCCCAGTGGATACCCACGAGTGCAACATTGCTAGTCCCGTCATAGATGAATACCGGCGCTCCACTATCGCCGGGATCGCTGCCATAGGTGGTCTTCAACTGGCAAAGAAGAATAAGAGCACCGTCCGGGTAAGGCGCTTGATCCCAACAACCGCTGATCACTTCGCCGTAAGTCCAGCCCGTGGTTACCCCTATCTTATCCACAATCGTGCCAACTCCGGGATATCCAATACCGGTAACCGTGAATTGAGGGTTGTCGTCATCTATGAGCGTTGACCCCCACTGCGGGTCGCGGAATCCGGTGCGAGCTACTTTCGCGCCTGCCGAGACTACGCCGGCATCGTAGTGAACAAGGGCCGCATCGCTGTATCGGCACCGCGCACCGAGCGGGCAAAATGATACCGACTGAGAAAACTGCTTGTCCGAAATCTCTACCCCGATCCTATCAGGCGAACCTTGAAAAAACACTGTGGAATCCAGAAGCCCAAATGTTCTCGTGCAGTGAGAATTCGTGACGAAGCCCCGGTACGCGTAGGTGCCGCCAGGCTTCGAGAATTTGACGTTGAATCCCAATGTGCACCCACCGGAGTTAGCCCATACCTCGATTCCGCCCTTCTTCGCAGGGAAGTAGTCATCCAATCTTACGTCGAATCGGGCTCGCGGTGATACTTCGTATTTGACGACTTCCAAAGGTACGCCGAGCCCCGGGAGCGCGGAACTAATGCTAGCTGCATCATCTGAGGTCGTCACCGCGAGGGTAATGCGATTTTGCCTTTGGTCAATGCCGAGACCATGTAACTTCGGGAATGTTACGAACAAATTCCTGAGTGATTGGCGCCACTTGACCGAGCCCGCCGTGATAGTGTATCTATAGAGATACGTGCGCTCAATCGCTAATCTGTCCGACTACGCTATTGACGAGCGCCTGCACGGCGGAAATAGGAGCGATGGGCGAACTAAACAACCCGCAATGGGGCCACAGCCGTGACAGGCAAGAGACATTCTGAGGCCAAATATCGACCGCGCCACGCAGATGCAAACGAGCCTCTCAAGCGATCGTACAACGCTGGCCATCATCGCGGATCCTCCAAGGCTGAGTCGATACCCATAGTTTTGTAAAAAAGTTTTGTAAAAAAAATCGTTTTCTCTGCCAAGTTTTGTAAAAAAAATCGTTTTCTCTGCCAACCATGGGGCCGATCAAATGGATTTTTCCCTGGCAATCTCCGCAAAGCGAGCGGCGCGCGCGCTTATCCCGCTCACATGTGCGCCTTGGGTCGCGTGCAACGATTCGTCTGCACCGGTTCAGCCGGAACCCAAACGAGCGTCGTCAACCGTCGTAAGCGAACAACCAGCTCGATGGCATCGCACTAGCGACGACGAGTTCGAATACCTAGAGACTCGAATTCCAGGTTTTGGGGGCTATTATCTTAATGCAGCAGGCCAGTTGGAAGGTTATCTGACTGACCCGGCGAAGGCTTCCAGTGCGAAACGCATTTTGATCGAAGAACTGGCTGGGAGAACATTCCGGACGCGGTTCGGACGAGCCGACGTCAGCCTCCTTTCTTTCAAGCCTGCACGCTACTCTTTCTCACAGTTGCGCAAGTGGCGCCAAGCAGTAAACTCGCTGGCCTCATCAATTCCCGGGCTTGCCTCAACCGATGTCGATCAAGTGCAGAATCGAGTCCGGGTTGGCGTGGCGGACGCAGCAGCCGCTGCAAACTGGCGCGAAGCGCTCAAAGCGCTCCTGCCCGATGCGGCGCTTGAAATAGCTGTAGTGGGAATGCCGACGAATCTGCTTATGCTGACTGACCGCGCCCCGGTTAAGCAGGGCGGCTTCGAGATTCAATTCGTGAAATCGACCGACCCAGGGAATGTCCGCCGATGCACGCTTGGTTTCAATGCCCGTCGGCACGGGTATACGGCCCAGTATTTTGTAACGAATTCGCATTGCACCAGTATATTTTTAGGCCCTGATGGAACTCAGTTTTACCAAAACTTGTATCAGCAGCCCGACTTTGTGGGCAGCGAAGCGGTAGATCCGCCGTATTTCACAAATGCTTCGGACCCCCTCTGTCCGGCTGGGCTGATGTGTCGATTCAGTGACGCGGCTCTGGTTGAATACCCGCAGTTCCTGCCTGTGGACCAAGGATACCTTGCGCGTACCCAGTTTGCGCATCCCACTAACGGGTCGAAGACGATTGACAACACTTACTCGTCGTTCCCTATTTCTGGATATGCGATGTATCCGACAGTGGGGAGTGCAGCGGAGAAAATCGGGCGAAGCACCGGTTGGACATATGGCGACGTCACCTACGATTGCGTAGATCTTCCCTCTGGGACACTAGGTTACTGGATGATTTGTCAAAGTGTGGCTACCATGGGATCGACGAGCGGCGATAGTGGTTCCCCGGTTTTCGTTGCTGAGAATTTCGATACTGGACCCGTTTCGCTCCTCGGAATTCTGTGGGGTGCTAGCAGCACCGACGGTTCTTTCTTCAGCCCCATGGCTGGAATAGCAGAGGATCTTGGGGGCCAGTTAATTGTTAGGTAAAGCTGCGGAAGCAATAGGGTTGGTGCTTATTACAAGCCAATCTTGTTTATGGCCTGCGGCAAGCCCGGTTGCTCCTGCAGTAAGCCGGCTTGTTTGCGAGACCGGCTACGACTCTCTGCCAAGATCGTTTTCGGTTGTTCCTGCTCGGATCAAGTCGGGCGAGAGGGTGACACTGCGTTTTAAGGTTTTCAATCCTTGCTCGCGTGTTCTACCACTACATGCTTACGGCGATTGGCCCTTCTACGCGGCAGTTTTAGACAAAAATGAAACTGAGGTTTGGGCTCCTTTCCGGGTTGTGCGGAACTTGGAAGAGGTGATACTCGATTTAAAGCCAGGCGAAACCAAGTGCTTCGAGCGTGAGTGGGCAACCTCCGACACGCGCGGAGTACCGTTAGAGCCGGGAAAGTACCAGCTTAGAGCGGCGCTTACAACGGAGGGACTGTATTCTGCTGGCAAAGTTGTGAACTTCGTAGTGCTAGAGTCTAACGTGGAAAGAAAGAAACACTATCCGCCATTTGAAGGTGCCTTGGCTTGGCGAATGTGCCCTTAACAACTTATGGAGGGGCATTTCAGGACGACGGACGTGACGGGTAGGGTAGTGCTTCCTGAAGGGATGGAGATGGTGATGCCGGGCGACAAAGGCAACGATATCAATTGGGAACGCCGGACACGAACAAGCGTATTCATCCTACTACCTTGGCCTGGTCGAGCGATCGGGGATTGGCTATGTTAGGCTTCTCCTACCGTCAGGACGACGCATCAACCTAACGGTGGCCAGCACAGTTTTGCCACCTGAGCCCGCGGAGTATGTCGTCGCAAGCCTGCGTTCCGGGACCGAGGTCGTGTGTGAGATTGAACGGGTATCGGCTCTACAGATTGCTGTAAGCTACTCACCTGGTAACAGCCCCCAGATGCGGTAGACTCCCTAGCCCAAGAAGGAAATCGCTCGCCCGCGCACTGCAAAAGTTCTAACGGGGCATCGCCGGTCAAACGAATACCAGCATAGCCTTCCCATTGTATGGTTCAGTCCGGCGCGGCAGATGATGTGAGTTGAATAGTTGGGGCCAAAGTACAGTGCGTAGACTCGCGTCAATGCGGTCATACGAACGGCTGCGGCCAATCCACATCGTAGCGTCGAACCGGTACGCGACGGGGTCAGCTGTGAAGCCGGGCCAGAACCCTAAGACGCCTAATGCACCACATTAGAGCAGGTTGGATGCAAGCTCGTCCGATTACGGCGCAGCAAATTCTGAAACGTATCAATAAACCGAATGAGACGTTGGCGACACTACACTAGTGTAGTGCGTCACAATACATTGACGCCTGCTGTGGATCGTGAGAACGTCTTGAATGGCGATCTCCGAGGCCCTGCATCCGAAATACATCTCGAATCCGCTCACGTCACTCACCTGCTCCGAGCTTCTTAGGGCGCCGACGCACGAACGACACGGATGATCACCTCGGTTGTGGAGCCCGCAACCGCCGAAGCTGGGTTGACTTGACCAGGCGACAGAGGGGCGCAAGTAACCTGAGCCAAAGGTTGACGTTGACAGTGTGCTGACACGTTCCTTACTTTTTTGCATCCATTCAACCGACCGGCGTAGCGCCGGCAGACCAAGGGAGGAGCGATGAGATGTCACCGAGCAGCGTTGCCAGTGTTCATGATCGGGCTTGTTGGAATTCTCGGTTGCGTAGAACCCATACAAGTTACAGACGAGACGATCCGACGCGATTCACAGGTATTGAACGAGGGGACATCCGAGCGGCAGGCGCTAACCGTCATCACGCGAGCTGTTGCGCTCGCTCTTCGCGACGCGGACTTCAGAAACGAGATAAAACTTTCCATGAAAGGTTCCGTTTAAGGAGCACAAACTCGAGCTCCGTGGCTATTTTACCGCGAAGGTGCTCAATTCAGTTGCCGCCGCTTCTGGACAGACCGCGTCTCAGCTGGCAGCCGCTATCCAACTTGTTCGGCCACTTGAATTGTACATGCCGGTCGCGGCACACAGGTCCACATGGACGGGCGGTGGTGAGATCCTTGTAGCGTCCCAGCTCGAGGATAGCAGTGGGATAGTCGCATTTAACGTCAACGGCGCGCCGGTTGCAGTTGCGCGAGACATTCCCCCTTCGGTTGCAACGGTTTCGATTGTCCCGATGGAGACTCGATTCGACAAACCGCTCGACTTGAATGAATGGGAAGATGCCGATGATCTTAATGGAAGGGCTATCGGGACGCGTGTTCGCCGGTCTGTCCTGAAGCCAAGAATGGTGGAAGAATGTGGAGATAGTTGCGGCGGCGGCGGTGGGAGCACTCAAACGCCAGGATATTACATGACTTTCTCCCGAATTGTTGATCGTTATGAACCATGGACGAAAGGCGACCCGGAAATCGAGTTACACTTTCATGGGCCAACGGACGCTGGAAACTCCCAATATGGTGCAGACCTCTCTTGTTCTGGTGAGTATGCCCTGCCTGAAAAGACCTTCAATCAGGACAATGCGTTCTGGAACGGATCGGTGCTGCTTTTTAACCAGTCCGAAGCGGATGCCTTCGCTGCTCAGTTTCCGGACGGACACCATGTCATCGCGTGGGAAGACGACGATACCGCGTGTCTAATTAAGAGTGACAAGGAATCGCTCAGTGAGATTCTTATCACCGCCGCAGGTGCGGTCGGCGGTGCGGCATTGAAGACGGGTGGCATCCCCGGCGGCCTTCCATTTGCAGTGGGGATATTCCTTGCAACCATTTTCCAAGATGCAAACTGGCTGTTATCGAATGATGATATTCTCGGCGTCTACGTTCCTGCCAGTGCCAGAGGCGATTCTTGGAGCGACGCGAACTATACATTGGAGAGAAACGGTCAAATAAATGGCAGAGCGATGATAGTAAAGCGCTAATTGAGCGTTTCTCGACAGTCTGCATTCTGGTTAACGTCAACCAAATGAAACGGGAGGCTTGTGAAAAAGACAACCTTATTGCCAATCTTCGCTTTATTCATTGCGATTCCGGGGTCCGCGCAGATGTCTGATGGTGGCTCAAGCCTGCTAACGAAAAACAACTTAAACGCACCGCAAGCTTGCGACTACGACCGTTGTGCGCTGCGCTTTACGTTGCGAATGGGTAGTTGGCGCGTAGTGCAGGGGGCTGACGATCGAAAGGTTGGTGAATTTACCCTTTTTACGGGCACTGACCTTTCATCGCTCATGACGAGTGTCCCCGAAGCTGCCGACGAAGCTCGGCGCTTTAAGCGCAGCCATCGCGCCTCATCATCAGCGCTTTGGGGTGGAGCGGTCGTTAGTGTAATTGGGATCGGCATCTCCGTGGCGAATCACGGCAACAATTTGGCCTTGGGAGCCGCAGTCGCAGGCGTAGCTGTGTCCACCTACGGCGGGTGGCGGCATAGCAAAAGCTTTGATCTGTTAAGTCGTTCGATATGGCTCTATAATCGATCACTCGGACGGTAGTGCCGTGCTTTAAAAGAAAAGAGACGGCCAGAGCTCCCGGCCAACTCGCGCGGCCTCCCTGACTCGACGGTTGCGGTAGATCCGTACAACACGAGCGAGAATTCCACTACGAAATACGCGTGGAACGCAGTCTGGAATCAGCCGGACAGTGTCATTCGCCCTATGGGTGAGCGGACGCGAACGTTCTACCAAACCACCCGACCGATTGTCGATTCCATGCGGACGGGTTCAGATGCCGCGCGGCGCGTGAAGTTCACGTACACTGCCGACAATCAGGTGAGAGGCGTCACGGAGCCTGGATTATTGCCCGACTCGGTGACATACGACGTACTCGGCAATACATCGCGCACCTGGACTCCCATGGGGCGCGCAGCGACCACACCTTATTTCACCGAGTTCCTGAAGGATGCGATCGGACGTGATACCGTTGTGGCCACCGCAGACACAACCGGTCGCACGCGTATCGCCTACGACGCAGCCGATCGTATGATTGGGACCGAAAGTTACGGACCCCCTCGGCCGTATTCGCTGCCGCTCAGCGCGTCGTTCGCGCCGGACACCGCGGTTGTCGGTGAGCTCCTCAAAACCGACAGCAGTGCCTACGATGCTGAGGGCAATCTGGTTTCCAAGCGGGCTCTCTCGTCTGTGGGCGAGGTTCAGCTCGATGAGCGTCTGACATATGATGCTGCTGGACGACTGAGAAAACGCCGGGTCGGAACTGGCCCCGACAGCATGGTTTACGATCCTGCGGGCAACCTCATCAGCGCCAAACATCGGAGCGGCGCGTGGGTGACGCAGTCTTACAACGTGCTCAACCGTCTGACCACCCGCGTGGTCCCGGAAGTCATGCATCCACGGCAACGCTGCGAGAATCTCCCGGTCGGACCGATTACATGCCTTATGGTTTTCCCTTATTACCCGAACTCCGGCGAGAGCCTTCGCATTCCCGCCGACACGGCGCGATTGGTCTACGACTCGTTCGGGAATATGACGCAGGCTAGTAACCTCTACGCGAGGGTGAGGCGCACGTATTATCGCGGAGGCGCGCTCAGGACCGATACCACCGGGATCGGCGGCAACTCCAACCCGCTTGTCGATGCTGCGACCTCAGGGCAGCAGCATACGTATGATCTTTCCGGCAGGCGCACCTTGATGCAGTGAGGGTCAAAAACCAGGTCGCTGCGAGCCAGCTTCTTCCCCGACAGTAGAATGCTGCCCTGCGCAAACAGGTATCCGGCATCAACAAACACGGCAATCCGGTCCATTTCGGGTCCCATTGCTTAATAAAAAGGGCTCCCGAAGGAGCCCTCTAGTAGGCCGCCCCATTAATCGTACGTAGTCGGGGCGACAAAGGAAGTATTGGTGCTTGCCATGTGTTTGTCAAGACTGCTTGAAAAAGCAAGTTCAGCTGGCATTAGGACAATCAACCTAACAGCAAGGTAACAACTCGGAAATTCCTGGCAGAAATCAGTGAGGCAATCCGAGACTCCCCCTGCTTGGCAAAAAATCGATAACAAATCTGTACCCTACGATTCGTTGTGCCGTGCGGAAAAGCGGCCTACGATCTGGTTTCGAAACCAAGTATTGAAAAAGAACAAGTAGAGTAAAGCACCGAAATCGCCCAGCATGACGAGGGACTTTCGACCTTCGAGGGCGTGATTCGAAAGCTCGAGAAGCAGCGCAAAGACCCCCAGCGTTGTCGCAAAACCGCCTGCCAGCATCCCCATGCTATTCTCTCCACGGCCTACAACGCCGGGCCACCCTCTAATGAATCGAATTTGAAATGCCTTGGCGAAGGCGTATATCAGGGTCAGCAACAGAATAGCGTGGCTTATGGCTAGAGCGACTTCATCCGTTAGAAATTCCAGCAAGATCGTCTCCGGCTATACGTAGTTACGTTGCCTGTCGCAGAATGTAATTTGAGTGCAGTGGTAACGCTTTTTACTCCTTCTCACCCCGTAAAGGGGCCGCACCCGTTTTCTTCAAAAAAACTATACAATCCTCTCGATTGACAAGCGGTAGTGGCCACATTGGCAGCAGGAATGCTACGTTTGCTAAAGAAGAAACCCTCACTGTTTAAAAGCGCAGGCGAGACGTCGAGCTGAGGTCTTGCGCTGACGTCCTTGCATTTACGTAATGCTCAGGCGGGGTAGCGGTTAGGCGCGCTGTTCTGCACCGCCATAGCAGGTAGGTGGTTGAAGCACCTTCTCAATCGCCGAACGCGCGCCCCATCCTGAGAGGAATCCCGGCATTTTATGTTGTTCGGCAGGCGACAGAGAATCTCCCGCGTGAGGAACCCCAAAGCCTCCGCGCAAGCGCCTAACGAAGACGGTAAGAAAAAAGCACCGTTAAGCAGCGTCGGTATGCACTGCCTGTTCATGCAAACCGGTCCACTACCGTTGGGGCCGACATTGCGACGAAAACGCGTACTGTCTCGCCCGCCTTCGCCTTGAGTGCATCCGCGTGGCGCGAGCTTCCCTCGCACAAAGGTTTCGCAACGCGCAGCGTGGCTTTCGATCTATCGTTGATTCCAAGCGGAAGGTATATCCTGAAACTCGATGCGCCGCCGCCGGGCTGGAGCCCTGTGAGCAGCTCGAGGGTGATCGACGTTCGCTAGCTGGTGCTTGACCCTGGCCGCCGCGGCGAGCTATCTGGACAACATCGGAATGGATGACGTGCTGAGGCATGAACAACGCCTCGTGGCGGATGCGTACGCGCGGCTCAGCGAGATAGATGATGAACGCGTCTACGGCCCTCCGCCGCCCTACCGAAGCGGAGTGATCAGCTTCACCCTGGGCGATGTACATCCACACGATCTTGCAACCATCCTCGACGCTGACGACATCTGCATTCGCGCTGGCAATCACTGCGCACAACCGCTGATGAGGCGCCTCGACGTCCCGGCGACAGCGCGCGCATCGTTCTATGTCTACAACGATGAATCAGATACCGACGCTCTCATCGAAGGCGTACTGAAAGCGCGGGAGATATTCGGCCATGCCGCTCTCTGACCGCGCTGCGCAGGTTGCCGGGTTATACCAGGAGATGATCCTGGATCACTACCGCCGCCCGCGCAACAAAGGCGATCTCGCCGGCGCCGATGCATCGGTAACAATGAAAAATCCGCTCTGCGGCGATGAGATCGTGCTTAACGTTGCGTTCGATGGCGACACAATACGCGACCTCACCTTTTCCGGCCGTGGTTGTTCGATATCGCAAGCTTCGGCGTCAATGATGACTCAGCTAATCAAGGGTCAGAGCACAGCCGAGATCGACGCGCTGAAAACGCGGTTTCGGGCGATGGTGATGGGCGATGCCACGGCTGCCGACGACACGACACTCGGCTCCCTGCGGGCGCTGAGCGGCGTAGCGAAATTTCCCGCGCGAGTTAAGTGTGCGCTGCTGGCGTGGAACGCGCTTGAAACGGTGTTGGAGCGGCGGCAAGCCTAATGCCCACGGTCGCTGGCCTCGCGAGACCTGGTATCCCATTGGTCTCAGGACTATCGCTGAAATTGAATTGGCGAAGAACGTGCTGGCGGTCTTGTCCGGCTCACCTCAGTGTTTCGACGCTCGCGCTGGTGCTAACAGCGCGGACGCTGAGACCAGTGGGGGCGACTCGATCGAAACCCCCAAGCGGGTAGTGAGGGCCCCGATTGCTTTCCCAAGCGGTGCGCCGCGTGCAACTCCCGTCAAGCCCCCAGCGTTAGCAGTCAGTTGCGAGATGCGGGTAGTGCGACTCTGTCAAGAATGACATCGAGGATGCCGAGCCAGCAGAACTAAAGCTGATTGGTGGGCACGGGCGAAGCCCATCAAAGGGCGCGACAGAACGGCGGTTCGTCTCCGCGCGACTGATGGATTGCCGGGCAGCGGATGCGTTATCTCCTCGAAGCGCGCGACGCCGCGTTGGGCTCATGGCGCCGCCTCCAGTGCCGGGCTTAGAAGTGGTGGTGCGACGCCGCGCGCGCCTTGTGCTCCCCTAGACCCGCCGGGGCCCCCCGCCGACAGCGCATTTGCCCTCACGCTCGCGCCGAGGCTGGAGAAGGAGCGCTGCGAGTGGACGAATATTTCGTCGCTGCTCGACGCCGTCCGGCGTAAGCGGTACACAGCGGTTGACTGCGGAGAGCGCGAAGACATCTCCGGGCGCGCGTGGCGGTTTGCCAATCCGTTTCACACGGTTCCCAGTCTAGCACTACAACGACAGTGGATTATTGGCCAACACGGCGAATATGGCTCACGCCTTGCGTCTCCCGAAAAGTCGACCATGATGTCTCAGAACATGGGTTGCGGGACTGGCTGCACCGGCTAAGGCTGGATTCGGCAGAGTTTTTTGACTTCAGGAGAAACGATGGCTATTTCGCGTAGTCGCGCCGGTCTCTTTGCAATGCTGTGCGGCATCGCCGGCTGCATCGACGGAGGTCCGGCGGGCCCAAGCTCAACCTCGGACAATGTACCATCCGCACAAACTGAGATTCCCGTACAAACTGAGATTCTGCTGAAGGGGCTGCCAGGCGAGAAAAAGTTCAATGCTCTAGCGCAGCAGATCTCGGGATTCGGTGGTTACTACACCGATGGCAACGCGAATCTGCACGTGGTTCTAACCGACCTCTCCCAAACCGATCTTGCAAAGAACGCTGTACAGCAAGTGTTCGCCGGCCTTGGGCCTAGCGCGCATTTCCGAGGCGCAGGCGGCCGCGCCATCATCATTCATCAAGGCGTTTTCACATTTCGCCAGTTAGATGCTTGGCGCGACGCGCTATTCCGGTCTGGCGCCGCCGCTGGAGTACTTCATGCCATCGACTTAGATGAAGGGCAAAATCGTATCGTAGCGGGGGCGCCAAGTGCGGCCGCAGCGACGCGTCTCAGGGGAATCGCAGAGCAGCTTCAGCTCCCCGCCATGGCTTTGGAGATAAGGGTCGCGCCACCCGAGCGCGATCTCACCGACTCGTTGCGGGGATATGTAAGTCCTCACGCTGCGGGCTTAAAAATCGTCTCCTATAACGCCAACAAGGAATGTTCGTTGGGATTCAATACACTATCTGGACGATTTTTTGTTACGAACTCGCATTGTACACGGTATCGCGGCCAAGAGTACAGCAATCAAACGATCTTCTATCAACCGGATGCTGCACTCGGCACCGTTATCGGTCAAGAATCAGACGATCCCAGTTACTTTTCTGCGGAAGTGAATGAGGAGTGCCCCACCCCCCTCTCAGCCTGCCGTTACTCCGACGCTGCGCTATTTGTGTATTCGTCCTTCAGCGCACCCGGATCAGCTGGGCAGGGGCGTATTTGGCGCCCGCTTTATGCGGTGTCTGGCCCGACAGGGGACGGGCCAACGGAAATATCGGGTACTCTTACGATCACTGCGGAGGTCGATCGCGCGACGCAATTTCAGACACTTGATAAAGTCGGGGCCTCAACCGGCTGGACCTATGGTCCGGTCGTAAGTACATGCGTTAATTCGAGCGCCAACTCCTATTGGTACTTGTGCCAGGATGTCGTTAGCGCTGGTGCGGGCGCAGGTGATAGCGGCTCGCCGGTGTTCCAGTACACGTCGCCCATCTTCGACGAGGTCTCGTTATACGGAGTGTTGCGCGGGTATAGCAGCACGTTTGGCGGGTTTGTGTTCAGCCAGCTTGGGTCCATCCATCAAGAGTTGGGCTATCTTCCTGCGACGTCGTAAAATCAAAGATGATCCGCCGTCGCTCGGTCGTTGTGGCATTTTTGGTGATCCTTGCCTCTTCGATTTTAGCTTGTGGCTCGCAACAGGCGCCGCCGGCAGCGCAGACTGGTATCACACACGCGCCGGATCCGCTTTCTCCGGTAGTTGCAAGCGCGCCACTGTCGAAAGTGGCCAGGAACTCCCCGTTCTCGTACGCAATTCGTTTGGCGAAAAACGAGTTGCGTCTAGGGGACACCCTGCGAATGAGATTGGTAGTAGTGAACCATTCATCTGTTGTCGCTGAATTCACGCTCACCTCTTCGCCATCGGAGGGGTTTGATTTCTTTGCGAGCTCGGACAATTCGCGACCCGTGTGGAGCCATAGAGGAGGACGGGATCTCGATCTCAACGTCTACAGGATGTACGTGTCGCCCGGGGATTCAATAGTGTTCGCTTCGCAGTGGGATCTTCGCGACGTAAGAAGAATGGCGGTTCCACCCGGCAGGTACTGGATACGTGCCGAGTTCCCGAGCAAAATGTCGGCGCCTTGGATATTGCCGATACCCGTCATGGTTCGCGGTAGCTAAAGGAGTCCAATACCCACGCTGCAAGTTCACCCGGATGGCGGGCGGCGAAGTCCCGACTCGGGTCAAGCGCGCGCTGCTGGAGTGAAGTACTGACCGAAATCTCCCTTAAAGAAGCCGCCCATGAACTCTTCGAATGCCACACCCTTGGTATCCAGCTCAGTCCGGTCGAGCGAAATGCCTTCCAAGTGCTCCACGCAGTGGGCGAGGATCGGAGCTTCAATATTTAAGCGCTCGGTGAAGACGTCTGGCTCGCGAGCCTTCTCGGCGTCATATAGCTTGTTGATTCGAACGGCAAGTTCCGCAGCGGTCTCCCCATCCCTGCGCTGGAAAGCGTAAGGTTTTCCGTCGCCTCGATCCGGATCTTTCTCATCGCGGTGTTTGACGAAAATGATCTTGCAGAATTCGCCGAACGCGGCAATGGGGCTTCGTCGCCCTCCTTCCCATAGAGTTTGGTGGCATTTTCGTATGGCGCTACGTAGTTCTTCGCGCGGAACAGCGGCGAGGTCGCGTCCTGTCGTATTCTTGTAGAAACGCCATTCCGGTGGTTTGCCGTATCGCTTTGGGATGTCGGTGAGGTGATTCCGGTCTCGCTCACCTGGTGGAAATTTGTCAAATCGAAGGAGGCGCCTAGTTAGACCCGCGATAGCGCCCGCGTTTGGGGCTGCTAAACTGGCGCGATTGCCACAGGCTTGTTTGATCGACTGCGCAAACTCCGCATCGCTCACGTCGGAGCGTTTACACTCGAACACGAAATATGGAGACTTTAATTCAACGTCGTTGTAGATAACGAGGTCAGCGTAGTCGTTCGGGGTCCGACGAGGGACATTCACTTCGAACCGAATTCGCTCCGGAGGATACCCATACTTGTAGACTAGCTCCGCCCAAAACTCTGCCCTGACTTTCTCTTCGGGGTCGGCCCAGCGCTCGGAATGGTTCGCAACACTATACCTGATGCGCTCTTGTTTCCCCTCACCAGAAATTGTAGCCAGACCATCTACGATTGCGCGTTCTGTGTAAGTTCGGGGACGTATACCTGTCATCTGCCTCTGAGTACGGTGAAACTATAAAACTGCCTTGGGCCGCGATAAAGCGATGTGACCGGCAAAGATTGCTAACGCAGAAAGCCGAGCCGCTTTGATCTTAGGGAGGTATGAGATTACTGGCTAGGAGGACGAATGAAAAGGCTGTCAACGGAGTTGGCTTAAGGGTAGTGGATCAGTTTGAATCACTATTCATCAGGACTTCGATTTCTTCGGCCTCCCCCTACATGATCGGTCAGGCCTAACGCCATTGCCGGAGTCGTATGGATTCGCTTGACGGTTTTTGTTAAGCGTCTGGTGAGGGCGGCAGTAGTTGTAATCCGTAAAATGCAGGGCAACAGCGAACCTGTGATTCTCCCTCTTCTTTGAGAAGGCATTGGTCAGGCGGGTAAAGCAGCGAATCTGCGTCCGCATCGTTAGGTGCGGGCGTTCGACGTGTGACGTGATGACGTACTTCTCGTCGGGTCGCCCATTGCGGCCTTCCAGCTCTGTGTCTACTGGTCTGTTCGTTTCCTTCTCGTGGGTGGACGAGGGGGAGTGTTGGACAAACTCTGGGGAACACGCGCCAACGACGTAGACTCGGGAAGGGTCAAAACCGCTAAACAGCTCATTACAGCGATGGGCGATAGCGTTCCGAGCGATGCGCTGTTCATGACCGCGTTTGCCGAAGCGAGAGTCTCTGCGAACAACCTAGCGCGGTATTACTTGCGCGCTCTTGAGTTGCAGATAAAGGAAGAGAAGGAGCCTTCCTATGTGCCGGACAACGAAGAAACCGTAATCACCTTGGAACACGTGCTTCCGGAAAACCCGCAGGGGGATGGCTTACTATCGATCCGGAAACCGTGCAGCGTACTACAAGAAGTTAGGGAACTTGGTTCTCCTGAAGGCCAGCGACAATTCCAAGATTGGGAACGCCCCCTTTGCTGATAAGAAGCAACTGCTCAATAACAGCGCGTATGTACTGACTAAAGAAATTGGCGAGGCCAAGGTTTGGGGCATACAGCAAATCAGAGAACACCAGCTCCGCCTTGCAAAACTGGCCATCAAGACATGGCCGCTAACGGTTCAGTGCGGGTAGTCGAACAGGCCGCGGCGAGCAGGACGATAAAGTTAGCCGCGTGAATGCCGAACACGAACGATTCATGACAAGTGCTCCATTCGTGGTATTCCTGAACAGCCACGGGATACCGGTCGTATCCCGTGGCTCAGAAGTCAGAAGTTGAGTTCCGCACCCAACTGATATCTCCGCGCGTCGCTGACGATGCAATCCGGGGAACCGAAATCCTTGTCCTTACGGTTTCCAGTCTTGTAACAGCCGAAGTTGTCGCGGTTCAATGCATTGAAGGCATCCACCGTGAGCCCGAACGCCATTCCCGTGCGCCCGAAACTCAGGAAATCCTTCCGGAGTCGCAGGTCGACGTTCTGGTACGGGAACGTACCGGGAACCGTGAAGCCCCCACGCTGATAAGCGTTCTCAGTGGTGCCAACTCCACAGAACCGGCCGGGGCATCCAACGTCCTGCGTGAACTTGCCGCCGAGCGTGGCCAGTCCGGAGAACTGGATTCCAAAGAGATATGGTAAATCTGTAATCCAGTTAGCGACTACCCGCTGCCGCTCGTCGTTGGAAGGATGTTTCGGAATGCTGAGTGCGTTCGGGAACGAGAAATCATCGTTCAACCCGTCTGCACCTTGTATCGACCGGTTTGCATTGGTGTATGCAACGCCAAGTCCCCATCCAATTGCGTCCGGGGAAGACCGTCGATACGGCCTGTCGACCTGTATGAGAAGCGCGTCATACCAGGTTTTCTTGTCGTTTGTCGAGTAGATGAAGTTGCTAAACCCGTGATCCCGAATCGGAAAGTCGCGGCAGCAACGGCCTTCGGCGTTGAGACCGATGTTGGCCCAGTTGAGCACCATCTGGTCTTCTCCCTTGACGTTCGCATACGTCGCGGACATCACGAAGCTTCCCAGAACCTGACGGACGCCAATGTTCATCTGCTTTGAGCGCGGAACCTTGGCTTCGCTGTCGATCAGCCAGGCTTCCGGCTTTCCGGAAGACTTGACCAGTGCATCGAGCGTTGCCCGGTCGGCAGTAAGGTAGGAGTCAAGAAACGCCACCTGACCCGGTCCCGGTGCAACTCCTCTGGGCGCAAATCGGACTGTGAACTCCGGGTGGCTCAATTTGAGCTGCTCGTCCACCGCGTACAGATCGAACGGAATACGATCGTAGTAGATGCCCCAGCCGCCAAAGATTGTCGTCCGGCTGTTCTCATCCACGGCAAGTGAGAATCCAAGGCGCGGTTGAATGGCGCCGTAGAAGGGCTTGCGGTTGCTGCCGGTGCTGATGTAGCGGCTCAGATCGAGCGGAGTAATCAGCTGATTGTTGTAGCGCGTGAGGGTATCAACGACGTTCTGCGGCGTTACGTAATTGCGGTTCAGCATCTGCGACTCGTAGTCCCAGCGTACGCCGAGATTCAAGGTCAGCCGTGAGATTGGCGTCCAGTCGTCCTGCAGATAAACACCCAGCTGGTTGTTGTTGGTGTTGACTGTGCCGTCGCCCGTGCCGTATACCAGCTGAAACGGAGACCGGAAGCCGTAGTTGACTCCGCCCTCGATGTTGCTGTAAACGAACTCCGGTGTGCTTCGATTGTCCTTCAGGATGTCATACTTGACGAAATCGAAATTCGCACCGGCTTTGAGAATGTGCTCGCCGCCGAGCTGCAGGCCGGAATACGTGATATCGTCGCGGATTCCGAGACGCTTCTGGATATAGTCCTGCCTGCTGAGATTGCTTCCAATTCGCGCGTCACCGTTTGGATAGAAGAACAATCGCGAAGCCATGCCGGGACTGGCAGGTTGCGGATTCCGCTGGAAGCGGGAATAGTCAATTTTGGCTTCGTTGAGCAGCGATCCGACAAAATAGTTGTACTTGAGCTGTCCAATGCTCACGTTCTGTTGGAAGTCAACCGCCGACTGGAAGGCAGTCGAGCCCCCGAAGTCCCGGATATCCGTTTCATTGCGATTGCTGAAGCTGAGCTCCGCCGAGGAGTTCTCGTTGATGGCGTTGGTGAGCTTTCCAAACAGCAACGTTTCGCGGAACGGAGATGTGAAGTTGCCGTTGTACTGCGTGAGATTGACGGAGTCGAGTGCCGCAAAGCCGGTAGGTGGAGTAGCGAAATTCACCCGGTTTGCCCGGTTCTGATAATTGCCTTCGTAGGAACCGAAAATGTGAATCTTGTCCTTGACGATCGGACCCCCGATGCTCAGGGCCGCCAGGCTGCGCCGGTATTCCGGCTTCCTGAACGTCTTAGGGGCGTTGTTCTTGTCACGGCGCTGGAAGGTATCGAGCCCAACCAGTCCCTGATTCTGGTAGCCGAAAAGAGCGTTGCCGCTCCAGACGTTGCCGCCCGACTTGGTCGTCGCCGTAATGATCGCGCTCGACGCTTTCTGATACTCGGCTTTGAAGTTCTGGCTGATAACGCGGTATTCCTTGATCGCATTCCGCGGGAAGGGGTTACCCCGGCTCGCGTCCTGGCCGGCTACGCCACCGGCAGTCAGATCGTTCTTGAGACTCGTCCCGTCAACGAAGAGGTTGACCGCGTTGGCTCCCTGGCCACCCGCCGAAAACGTTCTGAACTGACCGTTGACGCGATCTTCTGTGACCGTGATGCCGGGCGTCAATGCGGCCAGATCGAGAAAGTTGCGACTCGGTGTCGGTAGCTTTTCAATCTGTGCCTGCGTGACGTTCGTCGCGACTTCCGAGGTGCGGGTCTCAAACGAAGATTGCGCCTGCACCACAACGGCCTCGAGTTGAGCCGCCTGTTCGTTGATTGCGAAGTTCTGGATCTGGGTTGAGCCGATTTGCACTACCACGCGCCGGGTCTGGGGAGCGCTGCCGATTCGGCGAACCGTCATATCGTAGGTTGCCGGGCTGAGGCCGGCCAGAGTAAATGAGCCATCGGCACGACTGATGGCGCCGCGCTGCACTCCGGTTGCAGGATCCCTGACCTGGATCTGGGCGTCGCTGATGACGCTTCCGCCCGAGCTTATCACTCCGCGAATGGTTCCGGTCGTATTCTGCGCGGCAGCACTGGTGGCTGTCAGGGCAAGCATGCCCAGAACCGCGAGTGCGACCGTTCGAGAAAATCGTTGAAGCCTTAACCTGTCCCTGAACATTTAAGTCTCTCCAGTTGTTGTTGCGTTGTTTTCACCTATCGACGGCCTGCGACGGCCGGAACTCACTGCTTTGCCCGCGCCGCGCGAAGGCGGCGGACGCTCGGCGCATGGTGCGCCGCATGATCGTCGCACGACGAGCTCCGTGGATACGCGCTCCCGACGCCGTTTGTGCTCGTTCTTGTGCGTGATTCCGTGGAGCAGGATCCCGACTGCCCGAGCCCCCAGGTCCGAGATAGGCACTCGCACCGACGAAAGCGGCGGGTCCATATAGCGCGCCAGCGGGATGTCGTCGAAACCCGCGATTGCCATGTCTTCGGGAATGCGGATGCGCGACTCGCGAAGTGCACTCAGTGCTCCGATCGCCATCGAATCATTGGCCGCGAAAATCGCGGTGGGCCGCATGGGCAGCGCGAGCAATGTCACCGCGGCTGCGTATCCTCCGGCCTCGGTGAACCCGCCATAGATCTCGAGCGCTCGCTCGGGAGCGATGCCTGCCTCGCGCAGTGCCATGCGATATCCTCTCAGTCGCTCAGCGGCATCATAATTTCCGATCGCGCCTTTGATGATTGCAATCCGCCGGTGGCCAAGTGAGACGAGGTGCCCGACTATCTCTCTCGCCCCTTTGCAGTTCTCGATGATCACCGAGTCAACCGTGTGTCCCTTTGAATCGGAGCAGAGCAGTACGACGGGCAGGTTGAGCGGAAAGTTGAGGAGCGACTCGGCGTCGATGTCAGGTGACATGAGCAGCACGCCGTCAACGCGACCACGCATGGCGCGCATGGCTTCCTCGAGCTCGGAGCGACCTTCGCATGAGCGCGAGACGAGTATGTGGTAACCGCTCCGCCGGGCCGCGAGATCGATTCCCCGTAGCAATTCGGAGAAAAATTCGCCGTAGAGATCGGGGAGCAGAACGCCGAGGGTGTTCGTACGGCTGGTGATGAGGCTGCGTGCTCCACGGTGGGGGGCGTAACGCAGCAGCGCAGCGGCGGCTCTCACCCGGCGGGCGGTTTCATCGCGCACGGCATCCACGCCGTTGAAGACGCGGGAAACGGTAGCTATCGATACGGATGCTTCGCGTGCAACGTCTTTTATGGTTGCCATCGCCCCACGGGTTGACGAACAGGCCAGAATGTAATCGTTTACATCGAAACGCAACAGAAGAGTTTTCAATCCGTTTCTCGGCGAACGAAACAATGTGCCCTTGTCAGTGAATTCTGTTTCCGAAGATCCAGCGGTTCGGACGCTGGAAACCGCCGATACGCCTTTGCCCACGATCGCCATTCTTGGCCAGGTTCCATATACCACCATCGTCACCAGTGCTGGTGGCGGCCTGAGCCAGCATGGAGACATCGCGATCAACCGGTGGCGAGCGGACGCCACTCGCGACGACTACGGGCAGTGGTGCTATCTGAGGAACCTGCGTACGGGGACAATCTGGTCCGCAGGTCATCAGCCCGTTTGCGCAACTGCGCACTGGTACCGTGTTACAATGGCGGACGACAGGGTGACGTTTCAACGTCGTGATGGAAGCATCGAGACCACGACTGAGATAATCGTCGTTGCCGGTGCGGCTGCGGAATCACGGCGCGTCACCGTCGCCAATCTGTCGGACTCGGAAGCGGAGATAGAGCTCACGAGTTACCAGGAAGTCGTTCTCGCACCGCTCGCATCCGATCGCGGCCACCGTGCATTCTCCAATCTGTTTGTGCAGACAGAGTGGCTGCCGGAGAGCGGGACGATACTGGCGATGCGGCGCCCTCGTTCGGCGAAGGATGATACCCTGTGGTGCGGCCACACGATTGCCGTGAGTGGCCCTGGTGGATTCCCGGTAAGCTGCGAAACCGATCGCGCCAGTTTCATCGGGCGCGGGCGTTCGTCACGCAACCCGCTGGCAATGGACAATGCCGGCTCGCTCACTGGCAGTGTCGGTGCAGTGCTCGACCCGGTTCTCGCGCTACGCACGAGGGTGACCATTCCCGGCGGCGAGTCCGCGCATGTCATCTTCACGACCTTCGCGGCAGCGGACCGCGACGCGGCTCTCGAGCAGGCGCGTGTGTATTCCGGATTCGAGGAGGCGGAAAAACCGTTTGGATCCTCGCTATCAGGTGCAGCATGCGCACGTGATGATCTCGGCGTCTCCGCTGCGGAAGCGGCCGCTTATCAGAACGCCGCGGGAATGTTGCTCTACGGAGGGCCGGCCGCAGGGCAACTTGTGTCAGGAAAAATGGAATCCGAGGTTGGACGGGCTGAGCTTGTCGCCATCGGGGTGAGCGGGGAATGGCCGATCGTTCTGGCGACCCTCAGTGCATCCGGAGATGAATGTCGTGTGAGAGAGCTTCTCACGCTTCACAGATATTGGACATTAAAGGGAATTGCGTGCGATCTCGTAATCGTGTGCGAGGGTCAACGCGCTGGTGAGCGCAGCGATGATGTTGCCTCGACGGTGCGCGCGAGCGGGGGGACTGATTTTCTCGACCAGCCACGCGGCGTGTTCGTGCGCCGGCGCGATGCATTGTCTGAAGCTGAGATGCAGGCACTCGAAGCATCGGCGCGAATTCGGATAAACAGCGGTGGCGCTTCGCTGGCCCACATGCTGAACGACAACGGGGCCGCGCCAGGCGTTGATGCAATTGTGCCGTCACCGGCCGATATCACCACCAGTCTGTCGGGCCTGAATGATGCGCCGCCAGACACTCCTTTACAAAGCTCTCCTTCCGGCATGCTCCACGGCGACCCCCCGGATGATCTCGCATTCTTCAACGGACTCGGCGGATTCAATGGACAGGGAGAATACGAGATAAGGCTTGACGGTAATCGGCTACCTCCAGCTCCCTGGATCAATGTGGTCGCGAACCCCTCGGGCGGCTTTCTCATCAGCGAGTGTGGCGCCGGGCCGACCTGGAGCATTAACAGCAGTTTCTTCCGCCTTACGCCGTGGCAGAACGATCCAGTGCAGGACCCCGCGGGTGAGTGCATCTACATTCGCGACGAAGACACCGGACAGATATGGACCCCTACGCCGGCGCCGATTCGCGAAACAACTCGCTACACGATTCGACATGGCGCCGGATATTCAGTCTTCGAACATGCGCATGACGAAATCCTGACAAGTCTTCGAGTGGGGATGCCCGAAGTAGATCCGGTAAAAATTCAGGTGCTGTCGCTTACCAATTCGGGAACACGGATCCGGCGAATCACCATTACCAGCTATGCAGAGTGGGTGCTGGGTGGCAACCGGGAGCGAACACAAAGCCACGTGAAGACCCGGTTGTTGTCTGACGAGAGCACGATGCTCGCCGTAAATACTTTCGAGCCGGAATTCGCAACCCGGGTGGCATTTTCATCCCTGAGCGAACCGTTGTCGGCCGCTACCGCCAATCGCCGCAGCTTTATCGGGCGGAACGGATCACTCGCGTCTCCATTGGGGCTCACTGGCACACACCTCGATGGAAACACGGAAGAAGTGGTCGATGCGTGTGCCGCGCTTCAGGCATCCATCGAGCTTTCGCCCGGAGAGACTCGCGACATTACCGTTCTGCTCGGATCGGGCAACGGAACAGACGGTGCCGTTGCGATGGCGAGACAATACAGGTCGCCGCTCGTGGCAAATGCCGCGCTCGATCAGTCGGCGGCTGCGTGGCACAAGCGCTTGTCCACGATTCGTGTGACGACGCCCGAGCCGACTTTCGATCTGATGGTGAATCAGTGGGCGCTGTATCAGGCATTGTCATGCAGAATGTGGGGAAGAATCGCGCTGTACCAGTCGAGTGGAGCGTTTGGTTTCAGGGATCAGCTTCAGGACGCGATGGCGTTCGTTTACGCCGAGCCGCTGCTCGCCCGCAATCATATTCTCCATGCGTGTTCGAGACAGTTCGAGGAGGGGGACGTTCAGCACTGGTGGCATCCGGATAGCGGACGAGGCGTAAGGACGCGCTTTGCCGACGATCTCATCTGGCTGCCATTTGTGGTGAATCATTACCTGCGAGTGGTGGGAGACGCTTCGATTCTGGACGAGATGGTGCCGTACGTCACATCGCGACAACTCCTGCCGGACGAAGACGAGTTGTATGGAGTGCCCGATATATCGCCGCTGACTGAATCTCTATACGATCACTGCGTGCGCGCGTTGCGGCGGGCATGCACGTCGGGCGCGCATGGGCTGCCGCTGATCGGCGGCGGCGACTGGAATGACGGCATGAACCGCGTGGGTATCGAGGGAAAAGGGGAGAGTGTGTGGCTCGCCTGGTTTCTCATTGCGACATTGCGTGAATTCGCCACTCACTCGCAGGCGCGGGGCGATCACGCGGTTGCCGCCGAATTTCTGGAGACCGCGAGCCGCTACAGCGATGCCATCGAGCAGACGTCGTGGGATGGTGCGTGGTACCGCCGAGCGTATTACGACGATGGCGCGCCGCTCGGGTCGAGCGCTAACGAGGAGTGCAGGATCGACGCGATCGCGCAAAGTTGGAGCGTGATTTCTCGCGCTGGCGCACCCGACCGGGCGCGGACGGCGATGCAGTCCTTCAACCAGCATCTTGTGCGCGAGGACGCGCGATTGTTGATGCTCCTGACTCCCGCGTTCGACCGTGGAGCACACGACCCCGGCTACATCCAGGGGTATCTGCCCGGTGTTCGTGAGAACGGCGCGCAGTATACGCACGCTGCGATGTGGGGAGTACTTGCCACCGCAATGCTGGGCGACGGCAACCGTGCGTTCGAACTATTTCAGATGACGAATCCGGTGACCCACTCGCTCACCGCCGAAGCCGTTGCTACCTATAAGGTAGAGCCGTATGTGGTCGCGGCGGATGTGTATACGGCTGAAGGACATCTCGGGCGCGGCGGATGGACCTGGTACACTGGCTCGGCGAGCTGGCAGTATCGTGTTGGCGTCGAGTCGATAATAGGCTTCAACAAGCGAGGGAGCACTTTGAGTATCGATCCGTGCATACCCTCGGCGTGGGCGGGATTCGGGATTGAGTACCTGCACGGTAACACTGCGTATTCGATCACAGTCAACAATCCGCACGGGGTGCAAAGCGGTGTGGCTTCAACGACTGTCGACGGCATTCATATTGAGGGGCCAATCGAGCTTGTTGACGATGGGCGGAGGCGCAAGGTCGTCGTGACACTGGGCGGGAAGTGAGTGTTCGAGATGGCGGGGGCGGTCATGCAGATGCCTACGCTCTCCAATAAGCTCACGCATTAATAGGCTGCGGGGATTCTGCAGCCATTGCTTTTTCTCCTGTTTCGTCCGCAGAGCTGCAACTCGTTGGCCTGATGAGAGTTCGGTCGACTCTTACGGCTGCATTGGCAGTTGCAAAGTATCCGACGCTTGCGGTTTTCGTCGGCTCTCCGCAGTCTAGGTCGGCAGTCCATTTAATAGTTATGCCGCAACATCCATCACTCTTTCTCGGCGGGGACGTCGTGCCGACTCGTTCAAAGCCTTTCGCGCTTCTCTCCTCCCGTCTTACTGACGCGCGCCTCTATCTCAATGGCGTTGACGCCTGCATCTCGGCAGCTATGCGAGAGCTCCGGCGCGCGCCAGATCAGAAAGCCAGTATTAGTGCAGTACTGGCGCAGAAGGGCATCTCGATCCGCGTATCCGATCGCGCTGGCTTCGCCAACCGCCTACGACGCAACAGCGCCGAGTACGTTCTGCATAGCGCCTACGCGTTTCTCGCGGAATACCTTCAGGAGCTACTTGGCGAATTGTACGACCGCAATCCACTTGCTGTCGTAAGTAAAGCGCCCGGGAAGTTCGACTATCACGAGGTCGTGACTCTTGGTAGCTTCGAGGCCATACGCGACGTCATGGTCGAAAAGGTATTTCGACGATTAGAGGCAACCAAAAGCACTCAGCAACTCCTAGAACGGATTCTTGATCACACGGGTGTTCTGCTTCCCGAGACGTTGACACGTAGGGCCCTTATGTACATAGAGGCACGCCATCTCATAGTTCACAATGCAGGCAAGATTGACGAGAGGTTTCTAGAGAGGTTTGGTGACTTAATCACCACTCCCACCTGCGTCGGCGGTCGGTTGAATATTACGAAGGGCTTCGGCCGTTATGCGTTGACGTCTCTGGAGGAGCTCGCCGGCCATATCGATGGCGAGCTTATTTCGCGCGGATTTGTAGGTGAAGGGTATATCACAGCAGGCGACTCCCGCACATCTAGCGATGCCTCCCCTGCGGCATAACGTGCACTGCTGCAGACGAGGCGCGACTGAGTGCTCGCTTCGCTCGCTACTATTTGATGCCCTCGCAGCAGAGCTTTGGCGTTTAGACGGGAACTCACGGAATTTCAAAAAGGAAGCTCCCAGGTCAGCTCTGGATCGTCGTCTTTGAAATCCTTTCGCCTGCCATTGTGAAAATGAACGCTGACTACGTCACCCTTCAGAGCGACTACTTTGCCCTTACCTAGATTCTTATGAATTACAGGATCGCCCATCGTATATGTGTCTAAGGCCGCGGGGAAATCGTCGAAATTATCGTTGGAAGATGTCGTTTTGGCTGGTTTTGGTGCCGGCGTAGATCGCTCAAGCAAAGCCAAGCGTTTCGAGATGTCGTTTAGCGAATTGAGAATAAGGCTTGTTTCCCCGGATATTTCGGTGCGTTGTGGAACCGACGCAGCCTGAACACCCAATAATTGGATCAGGGAGTTAATCTCTTCTTGATTGCCATCGGTCGTCGTGGTTAACGCGGCTGAGATCGCGTTGACTGCGGGAGCGATGCGATCAATCCGTAGCGCCGCGTCATACTCGATGTCTCTCAAACCCTGAATGTCAAAGATGCGCTCGGTCTGCGAATCCTTGATTAGTACGACCGGTTTGTTGAATGCCTGCCGCACGCCGAGTTCGTACAGGACGTTTGGATTTCGACCACTCAAGTCACAGAGAACTACGTCGGCCTGAAGGACTCTGCGGAGCACATCAAGAATGATGTGATTCGTCCGCTCAACATCATCGCTCCTTGTGGCGTCGAAGCCCGCTCTTGCACAGGAGGGCTTGATAATATGCTCGTACACCCGTCGAAAGTGGCCCTGTTCATACGGAGTCGGATCCGTAATTGGCATGACAACGAAGCAAGTGCGACGAGGCGTCGGATCAGCAAGGGCACTGCTCATTGGTGTACCTAGGTATTAGTAACAGAGAAGGTAAGCTGTCTCCCCGATGCCGTCTAACTCTCGCCGACATCTATCTTGACACTCACCGCCTTTTATTTAGTTCGCTTGCAGCTCAGCTAAAGGCGGTTAGGTGACACCAACACTCTTATGGCATCCAAGCGTACACTGACCAGAGATGAGACCGCTGCGGCGTACCACGAGCAGTGGGCGTTTCTCCGTAAGTCATGCGCGGCCTTCGATGCCGGCGACGAGACAGAGGCAAAACGGATCGCGACGTCGCTTCGCATCCTACTGCACGATACCAAGCGCTCCACCTCGCTCCTCACTCAACTAAAGCTCAAGGACGCCCTCTTTTTCGATACAGCGGAGAATGTCAATAACGACAATCTGCTTCCAACCTTTGGGCTCGTGTTGGCACACTACACAGGAACGGACTGCAGATTCGTAGCTCCCATCGAGAAGCCGCTCGGACGGCCGATCTGGATGATTCCGTTCGAATACTGGTGGAGAAAGCGTGTGGTACGTGTGCCCGAACAGTTCGAGCTCACGCGGGCAGATTTGGTGCTGACGCTGGCTGACCAAGATGGCGGTGCGCATGCGGACGACGCAATCGAGGAACGGTACTACCGATTGAGTCGTGAAAACGCCATGGGATATACCTTCACCCTCTCCGACGGTCCTTCGATCCCTGTCTCCGGCGTAGAGCGGGCGTCAGTGCGCCAGATAGCGCACGAGTGTCTGGTGTCGCTGATCCAACCTCGCCGGATGATCCCGCCAGACCTCCCCCCGTCTGAGCCACCAGCGCGCATTGTTGTGACAGTGGATGCGCGAACTGGAATCGCAGAGCGCCGAACGCCGCCGGTGCATAACATGTGTCCGTGCAACAGCGGATTGGAGTACCATCAGTGTCACGCCCGGGGTGCGGCCAACGAAGGCAAGATTGTCACGCCGCGAGTCACCTAAACGATGCTTGCTGCAGGCGTTAGGCAGCGAACCGACATCCGGCCGAATTGAAGACAACGGCCTACTTCCGCCACGTTCGTGAACGGCCCGATAGAGCCCGCATCCTCGATGCGTGGATCGAACTGGCTGTCAGATCTCCGGTTGTCGAGTTCATTCAGCAAGACGGTCGCATTCGCCGCTGGGTGTACATCGATGCGGATCGTCGCCACCTGAGAGTGGTACTTCTCGCAGACCGCGAAACGGTGCATAACGCCTTCTTTGACCGTAGATTCAAGCCATGATCGTCAAGTATTTCAGAGACACGGACACGGCGCTTTTGGAGTTCTCGACCCTCGCAGTCGAGGAAACTCGAGAGATCTCCGAGAATGTCTACGTCGACCTGGACAAGGCCGGTAACCTCGTCAGCATGACGATCGAGCACGCGGCGAAGTTGGCTGCTCTTCCAAACATCCAGCTCGAAGAGATCGACGCGCCCGCTGCCTAGCGTTACGCGAGACTGTGTGAAAACGTTACGCATCGCTCACTTGGGTCGGCCATTTGGTTCGATCCGTGTTTATGACGATCTGAAGTCAATCTGAAGTCATCGGCACGAGTCTGGACGCAGTCGTTCGCGCCCCCGATCGGATGGTGAGACCGTTCCCCTCATCCGAGCGCCGCGATCATCCGAGGAACACCAACCACGTTGATCACCCGCTTGAGATTGTAGGCAAGCACCGTCAGGCTGAATTCGGCGCGCACCTTGGCGAGCCCACGGAGCAGAAAGCAGCCTTGGTCCATCCCGCGCTTCATGGTCCCGAACGGCAGCCTCACGCGATTCTGGTTGCCGGTGTGGGAACCTGGAATAGCCTGTCTCGGCATTTCCCTTCCGCCGGTCACTCTATCTCGACTTCCGCTGGCGAGCATGTCGGCATTAGGAGCTTGCCGGCTCGCCGCCAATGGTGGCCACATGGATCGACCATCCCGCGTCCTTCGGATTCCAAGGGACGAAGTGGGCATCACGGATCGCCGAGCTTCTGACTAAGGCCGGGAAATGCATCGCCTGACAACGGCGTGCACCCGACAGCGATAACTCCGGCGTTTTACACAACGACGTTCGTTGCGATGACAGTCCAAAATGCGGGCGAGTTGCCATCTGCCACGTTACACGTTACACTATCTGATGGCGATCATCCGGTTCAGGCACAAGGGGCTGGGGCGCTTCTTCAGCGAGGGCTCGACGGCCGGGATTCAGAGCAAGCACGTGAACCGACTTCGGCTGATTCTCGCGCGGCTCAACGTCACCAGGGAACCCCGAGACATGGGACTTCCAGGGCTTGGGGTTCATCCGCTCAAGGGCATGCGCCACGGCACCTGGGCGGTGAATGTGACCGGCAACTGGCGGGTGACGTTTCGTTTTGAGGGGCCCGACGTCACGGACGTAGACTACGAGGACCATCATTGATGACAACGCTCCGTATGCACCAGCCCCCGCACCCCGGCGAGATTCTTCGTGAACTTTGCTTGATGCCCTTGCAACTCAGCGTCACGGAGGCCGCCCGCTCCCTTGGCGTGAGTCGCAACACCTTGTCCGCCATCCTGAACGCGCGCGCGGGCATCAGCCCCGAAATGGCCATTCGGCTGTCCATCGCCTTCAACACCACGGCCGAGAGTTGGCTGCATCAACAAATGCAATACGATCTCTGGCACGCCGAGCGGTCACGAAAGCGCCTTCGCGTTCGCAAACTGGCCGTCGCGTAGGTCGGCTTACTCTGCGCGGCGAACCGCCCGCGTCACGAGCACAATTGGCAGCACAGGGAGGCTTTCAGTGAACCCCGACGTGTCTACGTGAGAACGAGGTCGTTGGAGTGGCCTGCACCAAACGGTGTAGCCCACGCTCCAAGTCACGCAACCCTAGAATGGATACCTTGGCTTCATGCTGTGGATAGCGCCTTCCGAGAAAGACACCGCCGCAGCGACGCTTGAAAAGCGCCTCTGGGATTCCGCCGATCAGTTCCGTGCTAACTCCGGGCTCAAGGCACAGGAATACTCAGGCCCGATTCTGGGGCTCATCTTCCTGCGCTTTGCCGAAGTCCGGTTCACCGCTCAGCGCGCCACCTTGGAGAAGGCCGGCGCATCGGCGCGGCGCGGCAGCCGGGTGGATGAACCTGCGGCCTACCACGCCGAGGGCATCCTTTACCTGCCCGCCGAGGCGCGATTCGCCTACCTGCTCAACCGGCCCGAGGCCGAGAATATCGGCGCGAAAATCAACGCCGCCATGCGGGACATCGAGAAGCACAATCCGCAGCTTGCGGGTGTCCTGCCCAAGACCTACAACCTCTTCACCAGCACCTTGCTCAAGGAGCTGCTCAAGAAGGTTTCCGAGATTCCCGCCACTGCGGACTACGATGCGTTCGGCCGCATCTATGAGTACTTCCTGGGCGAATTCGCGCGCACCGAGGGTCAGAAAGGCGGCGAGTTCTATACGCCGAGCAGCATTGTCCGTCTTCTGACAGAAGTCATCGAGCCCTACCACGGGCGTATTCTCGACCCTGCCTGCGGATCGGGCGGCATGTTCGTTTCAAGTGCGCGGTTCGTGGCGGAGCACAAGCAGAACCCCGCCAGCGAGCTGGCCATCTGCGGCGTCGAAAAGACCGACGAGACCGGACGCCTCTGTCGTCTCAACCTTGCGGTGCATGGACTCGAAGGCGACATCCGCCACGGCGGCAACGTCAACAGCTATTACGACGACCCGCACACCGCCACCGGCCAGTTCGACTTTGTCCTTGCCAATCCGCCGTTCAACGTCAACGCAGTGGATAAGCAGCGGTTGAAGGACTCCGTCGGGCCGGGCCGCCGTTTCCCCTTCGGCCTGCCGAACACCGACAACGCCAACTACCTCTGGATTCAGCTCTTCTATTCATCGCTGAACAAGAAGGGACGCGCCGGATTCGTGATGGCCAACTCGGCGTCCGACGCTCGCAGCTCCGAACAGGAACTCCGCAAACAACTCATCGAAGCCCACGCGGTGGACGTGATGGTCGCCGTCGGCCCGAACCTGTTTTATACGGTCACGCTCCCGTGCACGCTTTGGTTTTTCGATAAGGGCAAGGCCAGGACGCCCCGCGCCGACACTGTGCTGTTTATCGATGCCAGGCACATTTACCGGCAGGTTGACCGCGCGCACCGCGACTGGACACAAGCGCAGATTGGCTTCATCGCCAACGTCGTCCGCCTTTATCGTGGGGAGGCACTCGACCTCACACTCGGCGGCCTGGATGCCGACGCGAAGCTGAAGGACATCTTCGGCAATAAGCCGGAGTACTCCGATGTGCCCGGCCTATGCTGCGCGGCCACGCTCAAGGAAATTGAGGCGCAGGGCTGGTCGCTCAACCCGGGACGCTACGTGGGTGTGGCGGCGGGCGAAGCCGTGAGCGACGAGGATTTCAAGGCACAGGTCGAAACGCTGAACGAGGAACTGGAAGGGCTCAATGCGCAGGCGCGCGAATTGGAAACGACAATTGCGAGCAACGTCGCGGAGATTCTGGAGGCATGAGCAGTCCCGAAGAATCCAACCCGCCCGGCAAAGGCCAGTTCCTCGTCTATCAGGCAGACGACGGGAAACTCAAGATTGATGTCCGGCTGGAGGGCGAAACGGCGTGGCTGACCCAGGCCCACATGGCGGGGCTGTTTCAGACGACTGTTCCGAACGTGAATATGCACCTCCGCAGCATCTTTGCCGAAGGGGAATTGCACGCCGCTTCAGTTATTCAGGAATTCTTAATAACTGCCGCCGACGGCAAGAGATACCGCACTAAACACTACAACCTCGACGCCATCATCTCTGTCGGCTACCGCGTCAAGAGTGTCGTCGCCACCCGCTTCCGCATATGGGCTACGCAGCAACTTCGCGAGTTCATCGTCAAAGGTTTCGTCCTCGACGACGAGCGGCTGAAGAATCCCGACCAGCCGTTCGATTACTTCGAGGAACTGCTTCGCCGGATTCAGGACATCCGAACCTCCGAGCGGCGGTTCTACCAGAAGATCACCGACATTTACGCCACCAGCATTGATTACGATCCCACCGAGCCCGAGAGCGTTCAATTTTTTCAAACCGTGCAAAACAAACTGCACTGGGCCATCACCGGCCAGACAGCGGCGGAAATCATTCACGCCCGCGCCGACAGCGCCAAGCCGCAGATGGGCCTGACCACCTGGCGCGGCGTGAAGGTGCGCAAGGACGACGTGACCATCGCCAAGAATTTCCTCAATGAGCCGGAACTCGCCGCCCTGAACAACCTGGTGGAGCAATACCTCGTTTTTGCCGAAGGCCAGGCCATGCGCCGCGTGCCCATGCACATGCGCGACTGGATCACGAAGCTCCACGGGTTCCTCACCATCAACGACCGCAACATCCTCACCCACGCCGGGAAAATCTCGCACCCAATGGCGAAGGAACTCGCCGAGGCGGAATACGAGAAATACAATCGCCAGCGCGTCCTACAGGCCGACGCGACGGGTGGGGAGTTTGAGAAAGCCATCAAGCAATTGCCACCCCCGCCCAAGTCGAGGAAAAACGGAGGGAAGAAATGAACAACGAAACTCTCAAGGCCCTCGCGCGCGGCCTCGGGCAAACCATCGCCGGCAAGGTGGCGGAGATTCTGGGGGCGTGATGATAGCGGCGTGGCGCGACTGCAAACTTGGTGACCTGCTTGACGTAAAGCACGGCTACGCCTTTCTCGGCGAATACTTCGCCAGCACCGGCACGCACGTCGTCTTGACTCCCGGCAATTTTCTGGAGGAAGGCGGTTTCAAGGAGAAAAGCGACAAAGCGAGGTGGTATAGCGGACCGGTTCCTGAAGACTACGTGCTGAATGAGGGCGACCTTGTCGTCGCGATGACCGAGCAAGCGGAGGGGCTGCTCGGTAGCAGTGCACTCATTCCTCGTAGCGGCGTTTACCTGCACAACCAGCGGCTCGGACTGGTCCAGATTCGCGACCGGAAGCAGGCAGACCAACACTTCATCTACTACCTGTTCAACTCGAAGCCGGTTCGTCAGCAGCTTCGCGGTTCCGCCAGTGGCACGAAGATTCGACACACCGCGCCGTCTCGAATCGCGGACGTAAAAGTCCGAGTTCCCCCGCTGCCGGTGCAACGGCGGATCGGGGGCATCCTGTCGGCCTACGATGAGCTGATCAAGAACAGTCAGCGGCGCATCCGGATTCTGGAGGCGATGGCCCGCGCCCTCTACCGCGAATGGTTCGTCCACTTCCGCTTTCCCGGCCACGAAAAGCTCCCGCGCATCGGCTCCGCCCTAGGCGACATCCCCAAAGGCTGGCAAGTGAAGAAGCTTGGCGACGTCCTCCAGTTGAACTATGGCAAGGCGCTGAAGAAAGAGGACCGACATGGTGGCGGCTTTCCTGTCTTCGGTTCGAGCGGTGTTGTTGGCTATCACGACGCGAGCTTGGTCCACGGTCCGGGCATCATCGTTGGAAGAAAGGGCAATGTCGGCAGCGTCTTTTGGTGCGACAAAGATTTTTTCGTCATAGACACCGCCTTCTTTGTGACCTCGTCGATTCCGCTACGCTTCTTGTCCTACGTCTTGCCGAACCTGAACTTCATCAACAGCGATGCCGCTGTTCCTGGATTGAGCCGCAACCAAGCCTACACGCTGGAGATTCTCGTGCCGCCCGCCGGTTTGCTGCACAAGTTCTGCGGACTGGCTAACACATTCGAGAAGCAAGCAAGTACGCTCCGCCTTCAAATAGAAAACCTCCGCCGGACGCGCGACCTCCTGTTGCCGCGTTTGCTGTCGGGCAATGTCACCCTGCCGAGCACCACCTCATGACCGCCACGCTCTTCAAAGAAGTCGGTTACTCCCTCTCGAAACTCATCGACGACATCGAGATGGGGGAGATCGGTTTGCCGGACATTCAGCGACCTTTCGTATGGAAGAACGCGAAGGTGCGCGATCTGTTCGACTCTATGTATCGCGGCTACCCGGTTGGCTACTTCCTGTTCTGGGAAAATCAGGTCGGCGAAAAGACGAAACAGATCGGCGTGAATAGTCATCAGAAGGTGCCGCATCTTCTGATCGTCGATGGGCAGCAGCGCCTGACCTCCCTGTACGCCGTGCTCAAAGGCATCCCCGTGGTGCGCGAGAACTACGAGTCGGAGCAGATCGAGATCGCGTTCCGCCCGACCGACGGAACGTTTGAGGTCTGCAATCCGGCCATCCGCAAGGATCCGGAATACCTGCCGAGCATATCACGACTCTTCTCGCCGACGGCAAGTCAGTATCGCATCGTCGGCGACTATCTCGAGCAATTGGCTGCCCACCGCGACAAGGGCGAACGGGGCTTTGACGCGGAGGAGAAGAAAGCTTGTGAGCAATCCTTGCAGCGGCTCTTCAACGTGACGAGCTACCCCTTCACGACCTTGCAACTCTCCGCCAACATCGAAGAGGAGCAGGTGGCAGAGGTGTTCGTCCGCATCAACAGCGAAGGCAAGAAGCTCAATCAGGCCGACTTCATCCTCACCCTTATGTCCGTCTTCTGGGAGGACGGGCGTAAGGAGTTGGAGGACTTCTGCCGAGCGGCTCGCCAGCCAGCTAAATCGGGGCCAAGCCCGTTCAATCACTTCGTCGATCCATCACCCGACCAGTTGTTGCGGGTGGCAGTCGGAATCGCGTTCCGACGTGCGCGTCTCAAATCTGCGTACTCCGTTCTGCGCGGCAAGGACATGGAGACCGAGGAGTTCAGCGAAGTGCAGCGCGACAAGCAATTCGCCAAACTGCAGGAAGGGCAGGCGCACGTGCTGAACCTCGCTCATTGGCACGACTTCCTCGGCATCCTCAGGCAAAGCGGCTTCACAGGCGCAAACCTGGTCAGCTCGCAAACTACGATCTACTACACCTACATCCTGTACCTGATAGGCCGAGTCGACCTGAAGGTGAAGCCGCATACGCTCGGGCAGATCGTTGGGCGCTGGTACTTCATGGCCGCGATCACCTCCCGCTATACCGGCGGTTCGCCAGAGACGCTCATGGAGAGGGATCTGGCGGCCCTTCGCAATGTCTCGTCGTCCGAAGAGTTCCTCGCTTGGGTGGAACGGGTGATGGTCGCCGAACTGACGGCAGACTTCTGGGCGGTTACCCTGCCTAACCGTCTCGACACCTCGTCCGCAACCAGCCCCTTGCTGTACGCATACTTC
This sequence comes from Gemmatimonadaceae bacterium, assembly GCA_037721215.1. Lineage (NCBI taxonomy): Bacteria > Pseudomonadati > Gemmatimonadota > Gemmatimonadia > Gemmatimonadales > Gemmatimonadaceae > Gemmatimonadaceae bacterium. The sequence goes on along the minus strand of JBBJNV010000012.1, from coordinate 44,963 downwards.
GCGTCGCTGAACCTATTCGATGCCAAGGCGCTGTTCTCGAAGAAGCGTACCCGTGACGTGCTCGACCCCGCAGTAAAGTCGACGAAATCCGCTGCCGAAAGGCACCACCTCTTCCCCAAAAGTTACCTCGCCGAGCTCGGGTTCACGTCCACGCGAGAGACAAACCAGCTTGCCAACTACGCGCTGGTTGAGTGGAACGACAACGTCGCCATTTCAGGCAGTCCGCCGTCAGAGTACCTCCCGAAATACTGGAGCCGTCTCCAGCCGAAGGAACGCGCGGACCAGGCCTATTGGCACGCTCTCCCGGAGGGATGGGAGCAACTGGAGTACCAAGAGTTTCTCGCAGTGCGCCGCGCTGGCATTGCCGCTGTCATCGCGGACGGCTACAAGCGCCTGACCCACGGCGAGATCATCGCGCAGGAAGCGGACACCTTCGAGGCGCGCATCAGCAGGGGCGAAAGTATGCAGACGGAATTCAAGTCCACCCTGCGCGTTAACGCTCATACAGGCCAGAGCGACTCGAAAATGGAGCACGCGGTACTCAAGACCGTGGCGGCCTTCCTTAACTCGGGCGGCGGTACGCTATTCGTGGGAGTAAATGACAGCGGCGAGGCGGTGGGGCTGGAGAATGACAAATTCACAAGCGAAGACAAGATGGCGCTGCATCTCGACAACTTGATCAAGGATCGGTTGGGGGGTGCTGTCTTTGCCTGCATCAAGACCACGTTCGCGGATGTCGGAGAGAAGCGCATCCTCGCCATCGAGTGCGCCACCAGTAGCAAGCCGGTCTTCCTCAAGAACGCTTCGGGCGAGGAGTTCTTCATTCGCGCCGGCGCGTCGTCACCCGCGCTGCCCGCGAGCCACACCCACGAATACATACAGCAGCGATTCAAGTGAGGCGTTGACTGATGCCCCACGCCTACACCGAAAACCAACTCGTAGAGCAACCTGCCATCGGGTTGTTCGCGGAGCTTGGTTGGCAGACGGTGTCGGCCTTGGAAGAGACCTTCGGCATTACTGGCACGCTTTCACGCGAGACGAAGAGCGATGTGGTGCTGGTTTCTCGCCTGCGAGCGGCCTTGGAGGGATTGAATCCGGCCCTCCCACCCGAGGCCATCACCTCCGCCATCGACGAACTGACCCGCGACCGCTCGGCCATGAGTCTGGAAGCGGCGAATCGCGAGGTCTACCTGCTATTGAAGTCGGGCATCCGGGTCTCGCTCCCCGACCGCGAACACGGCGGCCAGAAGGAAGAGCGGCTGCGCGTGGTGGACTGGGAGCAACCGGAGAACAACGACTTTCTGCTGGTCAGCCAGCTCAGCGTCACCGGCGCGCTCTATACCGGCCGGCCCGACCTCGTCGGCTTCGTCAATGGTCTGCCGCTGGTAGTCGTCGAACTCAAGAAGCCCGGCGTGCCCGCTCGCGCCGCCTTCGACGAAAACCTGACGCACTACAAACAGGCGATCCCCGCGCTGTTCTGGTTCAACGCGCTGCTCATCGCGTCAAACGGCACGGATAGCCGCGTTGGTTCGCTCACGGCGGACTGGGGCCGGTTCTTCGAATGGAAGCGCATCGAGCGCGAGGATGAACCGCGCCGGGTGTCGCTCGAAGTGATGCTCCGCGGCACCTGCGACCGCACGCGGCTGCTCGACCTCGTGGAGAACTTCACGCTCTTCTCCGAACACAAGGCGGGGCTCGTAAAGATTCTCGGACAGAACCATCAGTACCTCGGCGTGAACAACTCCATCGCGTCGATGCTCGAGGCCCGCACGCGCGGGCATGGCCGCGCCGGCGTCTTCTGGCAGACGCAGGGCAGCGGCAAGAGCTTCGCGATGGTCTTCTTCGCGCAGAAGGTGCTCCGCAAGGTGGAAGGCAACTGGACGTTTGTGGTCGTGACCGATCGCAAGGAACTCGACGACCAGATCGCCACGACCTTCAAGGCCACTGGCGCGGTGAGCGATGCCGAGGGCGACGAGTGCCACGCCGCGAGCGGAGCGCATCTGCGGGAGCTGCTGCGCGGGAACCACCGCTACGTCTTCACGCTCATCCACAAGTTCCAGACGCCGGAAATGCTTTGCGACCGGCCCGACGTCATCGTGTTGACCGACGAGGCGCACCGCAGTCAGTACGACACGCTGGCGCTGAACATGCGCGCCGCGCTGCCCAGGGCGCTCTTCCTCGCCTTCACCGGTACGCCGCTCATCGCCGGAGAAGAGCGCACCAGGGAAGTCTTCGGCGACTACGTCTCGATTTATGACTTCCAGCAGTCGGTCGAAGACGGAGCTACAGTGCCGCTGTTCTACGAGAATCGCACGCCGGAATTGCAGCTCGTCAACCCGGACCTGAACGACGGCATCTATAACCTCATCGAGGCAGCAGAACTCGATCCTGATCAGGAGGCGAAGCTCGAGCGAGAACTTGGCCGACAGTATCAGATCATCACTCGCGACGACCGGCTGGAGACCGTCGCGCGGGATATCGTGCGGCACTTTCTCGGCCGAGGGTTCGTGGGGAAGGCGATGGTGGTATCCATCGACAAGGCCACCGCCCTCAAGATGCACGATAAGGTGCGCAAGCACTGGGCGGCAGAGACTGAGCGGGTGGGTACGGAACTGGGACGACTGGCCTACTTGCCGCAGGCTGAGCGTGCCTCGGCGGAGAGCCGTGAGCAGAAGGCAGAACTGTTGCGTCGCCGGGATGTGCTCACGACCACAGACATGGCGCTGATCGTGTCGCCCAGCCAGAACGAGATTTCGCAGATGCAGCAGAGGGGGCTCGACATCGAGCCGCACCGCCGGCGCATTAATCAGTCGCAGCCACCTCTCGATGAAAAGTTCAAGGACACCGACGACCCACTGCGCCTGGTGTTCGTTTGCGCTATGTGGCTCACCGGCTTCGACGCGCCGAGCTGCTCGACGGTGTATCTGGATAAGCCGATGCGGAATCACACACTGATGCAGACAATCGCGCGAGCGAATCGCGTCTTCCCGGGCAAGCACAGCGGCGTGATTGTCGACTACGCCAACGTCTTCGCTTCGCTCGAAAAGGCACTGGCGATCTACGGCGCGGGAACGGGTGGCGAAACTCCGGTCAGAGACAAGCAGGAGCTGGTCGAAGATCTACGACATGCCGTTGGCGAGGCGACCGCGTTCTGTGCGCAACACCAGGTCGTGCTCGCCGACATCGAGAAGCTTGGCGCTGGCAGCATGAAACGCTTGCAGCTTATTGAAGACGCCCTTAACTCTCTGATATCGCCCGATCCGGTTCGCCGGGATTTCTTTGGAAACGAACGGCTGGTGAGCACCCTTTACCGCGCGGTGAAGCCGGACCCTGCGGCGCTGGAGTTCGCAAGCCGAGCGGCGTGCCTCGCGGCCATTACGGGCGCGATCCGCGCGAAGTTGAGTCCGAATCCCACGGACATTTCGCAGGTAATGGGAGGGATCAACGATCTGCTCGACCAGTCAATTGCGGGGACGGTCGTGCGTGACCCGGGACCGCCTCCACTGGACCTGTCGAAGATCAACTTCGAGGTTCTCGCCAGCCGTTTCCGCGCGGCCAAACACAAGAACACAGATCTCGAGGTGCTCAAGGCGGCCATTCGCGCTCATCTCGAAAGGCTCATCCAATTGAACCGGACGCGCGCCGACTTCGCTGAGAAGTTCGAGGCGCTCATCGAGAGCTACAACGCCGGCAGCCGGAGCATCGAGGATCTGTTCCTGGAGCTGGTGAAGCTGAGCAACAGCCTCACTGAAGAACAGGAACGGCACGTGCGCGAACGGATGACCGAAGAGGAACTTGTCATCTTCGACATCCTGACTCGGCCGTCGCCCGAGTTGACTACCGACGAGCGCACGGAGGTAAAAAAGGTCGCCCGCAACTTGTTGGAGCGGCTCAAGATGTTGCTCGTCCTGAACTGGCGGCAGAAGGCCGCAGCGCGTTCCCAGCTCAAGCTGGCGATCGAGGACACGCTGGACTCCGGCCTCCCGCGCGCCTACACGCCCGCGCTGTACCAGCAAAAGTGCTCGGCGGTGTTTGAGCACATGTACGAAGGCTACCCCGAGCGGGGCACTGGCGTTTACGCAGTTTCGCTCGCACCCTGAGGCAGATAACGCCCCGCCGGTCGATCGCATCGAAAATTTCGGCACGATCACTCTGCTACGCGCGACGTTGTGGATCGTCGAGCCCGAACGGCTTCGCATTCGCGATCATCCTACCGGAGCCTGATAAAGGCGTTGCGGCGGGTACCGCGCTGACGAAGGCCGTCCTTCGCAGCGTTCGCACTAAGCGATCGGCGCTATACTCCGTTTGATTCGCTTGCACCTCAACTGAGCGCAAACCTACGTACGATCATCAATGACGAAGAAGACCGCATCGCCGGAAGGCGCTCAGTTTCTCCGATACTTCGGCCCAGTGCTCGACGCTCTGAGGGCACTCGGAGGCTCAGGCGCGCCAAGCGAAGTGATCGAGAAGATTGTCGAAGATCTCAAGATTCCGGACTCGGTTCAGAACGAGTTGCTCGACTCCGGCAGTCCGCGCTTCCCGAATCAAGTTGGGTGGGCACGATACTACCTGATGCGCGAAGAGTTGATTGATTCATCAGAGCGAGGCGTTTGGAGCCTCACTGAGAAAGGCCATTCAGCGCACGTCACCTACGATCAGGCGCGAGAGATCTTTCGTAAGTGGGTGAAGTACTTCGCTGACGCCAGGAAGGAGAAGAAAGCCGGGAGTCGGCCCGACGAAGGCGACGAGCTGGCTCCAGAAAAAACTGAAGTTCCAGCGACAAATTTTCGGGATAGACTCGCTGAGATTTTTTTCAGCCTACCGCCGAAAGGTTTTGAGCGCCTTTGTCAAAGACTCCTGCGAGAATCGGGCTTCGTTCAGGTTGTAGTAACCGGGCGATCGGGTGACGGCGGCATCGACGGTTACGGAACCCTTCAGGTCAATCCTCTTGTCAGCTTCAAAGTACTATTTCAGTGCAAGCGACTCACCTCTTCTGTTGGCTCATCAACAATCAGAGATTTTCGTGGCGCCATGCAGGGGCGCGCGGACAAGGGAATTATTTTGACAACTGGCACTTTTACCGCCGAGGCGAAGAAAGAGGCGATGCGGGATGGCGTACCTCCGCTTGAATTGGTAGACGGACAGAAGCTTCAGGAAATGTTTATTCAGCTCGAGCTTGGCCTCAACGCCGTTAAAACCTACGAAGTTCGAGAGTCGTTCTTTGCTGAGTTCCGCGGCGACGTATAACGTGCGTTGACCCAGACGGGCGATCTGGGGAACTGCGGCGGCTTCGCCGGTCGCAACGTGTTTTGTTTCGCTTGCAGGTGGAGCGTTGGACGTCGCCAACACGACCACTATCTCTGGACACTACATGATTTCATCTCTTCAACTGAAATTCGGACGCGGGCCAGGCCTTCGTCCTGAGACCATTGCGGTCACGCCGGTGACAGTGTTTGTCGGCCCGAACAATTCCGGCAAAAGCAGGATCCTGAGTGAGATAGATCAATACTGTCGCAGCGGACAGAAGAACACCACCACACTCGTTCTGGATGAACTGACGTTCATGGGTCTGAACGCCACCGCCGCTGCCGAAACGGTTTCGCACATCACGCTAACGCCGAACCCGAGCGAAGCCCTGCAAGTCGATCATATCCTCGTAGGTGCGAGAGGAGGGCGCCAACAGGTCCATCGTGCCAACCTGCTCCAATCCATTCAGAATCCCAGCTCAAACGTTGCTGGCTTTTGTCAGTGGTTTCTCACTTACAGCACGTTGATGCTCGACGGCCGGAACCGAATCAACCTTGTCAACCAGCAAGCGGGCGGAGACCTGCAAAATCAACCCCAATCGAGCTTTCAGGTTCTATTCCGAGACAATGCGAAGCGCAACGAGGTACGTCGTATCGTAGCAGATGCTTTTGGTACACACTTTGTCCTCGATCCAACCAACTTGGGGCAACTCCGAATCCGACTATCGCCTCGTCCGCCGGCAAATGAGAGGGAAGAACGGGGCATCCACAAACAGGCCGTGACATTTCACGGCGCGGCACAATCGATTGATGAGGCCAGCGACGGGGTTAAGGCATTTACTGGAATTGTCACCGAGTTGATGGCCGGCGATCCTCGCGTGCTTCTTATCGACGAGCCAGAGGCTTTTCTTCACCCATCTCTAGCATTTAAGCTCGGGCACGAGGTCTCGAGGGCCGCTCTCGGCTCGGAGAAACGAGTCTTCGCGTCGACTCACAGTTCCATGTTCGTAATGGGATGCATTCAGTCCGGAGCCCCCGTCAACATCATACGTCTTACGTATCGTGGCGGCGTCGCAACCGCGCGGACTCTGCCAAGTAACGAAATCTTGGAGCTTATGCGAAATCCTCTTCTTCGCTCCACCAACGTTATGAGTGGCCTGTTCTATGAGTTTGTGGTGGTAGCAGAGTCGGATGCCGATCGCGCGTTTTACCAGGAGGTTAACGAGCGCCTGCTTCGATTTAAGCCTGAATGGGGCATACCTAACTGCCTGTTTATCAATGCTCAGAATAAGCAGACGGTACCGACGATTCTCCGGCCTTTGCGCAAGCTCGGCATTCCTGCCGCTGGCATCGTCGATGTCGATGTGCTAAAAGAGGGAGGCACCGTGTGGACTAACTTCCTGACGGGTGCTTACGTGCCAGAGCTTTCTCACCGAGCGCTCGCGACGCAGCGCTCTGCGATCAAACTCGCGATGGACGGTACCGGACTAAACATGAAGCAGGATGGCGGATTGACAATTCTGACCGAACCAGATCGAGAAGCCGCACAAAACCTCTTTGATCAACTCGCTGGGTACGGACTCTTCGCAATCCCTGGCGGCGAATTAGAGTCTTGGTTAAAGCCGCTGGGAGCGACCGGCCACGGCCCCGCGTGGCTCGTAACAGCGTTCGGACGAATGGGGGAAGACCCGTCTGACGATGGTTATGTTAAACCCGGGACCGGCGACGTCTGGGAATTTCTCGCCAAGGTGAAAGCTTGGCTTGTCGATCCGACGCGTAAAGGGATTCCCTCCTGAATCACGGGTTTATCCGTGGCAGGTGGTGTCCTAAGTTCACCATCTCGACCCGACGTCTGACTTGACGCTGAACGACGCAAGCGATCTATGGATTTGTAGCGGCTGCACCGCCGCTGAACTTTGGTGTAGACAGCGAACCGCACTATCCTCATGCCCTCAGTCTCAGAACTATCAGATCGCAATGCGGTCCTCAGGGCCATCTCGCAACACGACAACAGGGGGCGCGAGGCGCGCCTTCGCAGCTTAAACGTGAGCGTTGACAGCATGGGCCGAAATCGACAGAAATTGATAAGCCTAGAACGCCTCGTTCGCGCGGCAGAGGCCGGTCCTCCAAGCACCCAGTTACCAAATATCAGACTACCCAACTTTGCGCTGCCGAACCTTCCTGCCATGGAACCGATTCATGCGTCGAGTTTAGAGGTGCTGGCCAGCGCAGAGCGAACAATGTCTCTCGTCGGCCAGGCAATCTCCTCGCAAGCATTGGCCGCAGTCGGGGCTGTGAGCGAGTCGATTCGTAAAACCTTCGATTCACTCCATATCTCGCTGGCCGCGTATGACCGCAACTTGTTGGGCTACGAAGAACAAGCAAGAAACCTAGGTGCCTGTGGATGGACTCTACCTCTCATTCTTCCTGTCGCCAGTCTTCCTGATCTACTTGAAGGTATTCAGCCAGGAACGGACTACGATGCCGCCTTCGAAGACTACTATCTTTCGAACAACGAGCGGGCAACACGGCAACTATTTGATGATCTCTCCGACAGCCAGCGGTTAAAAATGTGGAAGCCCCTTCTTGCGGAGTGTATGGACGCTTACCGGGAAGCAAAATTCAGGATCATCGTTCCTTCGTTATTCCTCATTCTGGACGGAGCACTAGCCGCTGCCGCGAATTCGCTACTGCGTAAGACGAACGCAAAGAACCTGAGCGCCAGCAAGAGACGCACCTCTCGACGGGTCATAGAGACTCTCGCATGGGCCTCGCTGGAGGGTTTCACACACGAATTATTCGGAGGTTACCACTTCGGCGGTCCCCGCCCTCCCCGGACCAACCGTCATTGGGTTCTCCACGGCCGCGACGTGCCCGACTGGACACGTGCCGATGGCTTGCGATTATTTCAGGCGTTGCATTCGATACCGGCGTAGACGAAAGGGAGATTGATCTGTAATGACTGCGCTATCATTCTCTTGTGATTCCCTTGCAACTGAGCTGGGGTGTATGCGGATGCACAGGCTTCGATGTAAATTCTGACGATGGCACTCGCCTTCGAGTGGGACTCTCGCAAGGCGATCGCCAATGAGAAGAAGCATCGGGTCGGCTTTAAGGAAGCGACCACCGTGTTTGGCGACCCTCTCGGCTGGTTTCAAGCGGACGAGACTCATACGGTCGACGAGGATCGGTTTCGCTTATTGGGGCGCTCGTCCGAGAATCGGCTTCTCGCAGTTCTTTTCACCAACCGTGGCGATGAGCTGGTCCGGATCATCAGCGCGCGCCTGGCTACTCCGCGTGAGCGGCGAAAATATGAAAAAGACTTCCGCTAAATCCACCCGGCGATCCCCCGCCGAGGATCCCGACGAAATTCGGCCAGAATACGACTGGACTAACGCGGTTCGCAATCCATATGCGAGTCAGTACGCTGCTGGGTCCAATATTGTAGTGCTCGAACCTGATGTTGCAGCCCTCTTCCCGAACTCTGCCTCGGTGAACGAGGCGCTGCGCTCGCTCGCCAGCGTAATAGCCAGCCGACAGACGAAGCGACCGTCGCGCCGCCGCACCGCATAACCCTCGACGAAGCCGACGAGCGATCTCCGGTAGCGGTGGCCACGCCACCGCGTTCTATCTCACGCGCTCGCGACTTAACTTTTGGTGTTGGCAGACCCCGGAGTTGGATTGGCGGCGATAACGGCGGAAACGACGGTGGACACACGGGCGGTGGCACCGGCGATCAGCGTGCCGTGAGGCCATGGAGATGTTCAAGCGGTCGCAGGAGTTGCTGGAGCGGGGCAGCAACTGCGACCCGAAGTTGCGGGAGGATTCTCAGGATCGTGTTGCGATGGTTGCGCAACTTTATCACGGCGTGTTGCCGGCGTCGTCCGGATGATCGCGAACGGAAATCGATGGACGAAGCGTTGATGCGGGCACGACAGCTGGTGTCAATGTTGAGCGGGGAGCGGGTCGAAACGTGAGGACGGCGTTCGAGGGAAGTAGAAGCCATCCGGCGCGTTATCGTTGGCCAACGAACGACGATCGTGAGATGATATGAACGCATCCGATGTCTCTGCAACTTCTTCCTCAATAGACGCAGTTGGTATAAGCCGCGAAGATCTTGCGAGCGTCGTCGCCGTTTACAAACGGGAGAGCGAGCGATTGAACTCCCTCGGCGCTCTCGGAATGCTTGGTGGTGTGGTCGTGGGAGTGACCTTGATCGGCATCGGCCAACTTTTTGGGTTGGCGGATGACTGGAATCCGTTTTTCATGCTCATCATGTATGCAATTGGGGCAACGGCGCTGGGATTGGAACGGGTTTATCGTCGTCGCATGGTCGAACGGATTCAGATGCCATGTGCGTTTTGTCACGCGCCACTTATCAGTTCTGGTAGTCCAACAAGGGTCGCTTCCCGCGCGGAAATCATCGTTGCTACTGGGTGCTGTTCGAGTTGCGGGCATAGCTTCATTGCCCGTGAGCAGCCGGGAGATAGGTAACCGCTGGCCACCTAAACGTGCGCTGAAGCTGACGAGCGATTTGTAAAAGCTCGCTTCGCCCGCATTTTGTTAGATTCGCTCGCAGCTTCTGTGAAGCGGCACCCCGCGTCAAGGGCTGAATCCTCTTGACGCTTGTTTTCTCGTTCGATTGTCACGCAGATCGCGAGTTGCTGCTCAGCCTTCTGTTCGCGCTCTATTGAGGAACACGCTGGTCCCGGCGCATTTGGGTTTTCGATGGAACGGACGGCGCTAACTTAACTTACAGCGTCAGGCCGCTGATCGTTTAGATGCTCATCGAGGAGAAAGGCCGCCTTGTTTGGATCTGGCTGCTTTCTCTTTGTCTCGACCTACTCGTACCTTTCCCGCTGCCAAGGGCCGCTTAATAGTCTTAGCTGACCGCCGGTTACTGCCCGAGCGGGTTACCGAACCCGCGGGCGTCACCGAAATGACATCCTTAAATGAGCAAGGATCGATTTCGATAGTGATCTTTCTAGCGGCCACGCGCGGTACTTTGCTTCGCCCCTCAGCAAGAAAGCAAACAAGCCCTAGCGCTGCGAACTTATCGAGAGTTCTCACAACATTAGGCGCGGCCCGGTGGCTAAGCCTGGCAAGCTCCGCAATTGAGGTCGGCTTCTTGTCGCGAATCGTCGACATCAGTTCTCGATTCTGCCGCGTCAGGAGCCTGGCCAATACTTCGGCGGAATGCACGGTAGCAGTAGCCGCGCCAATAGGTGCGGCTCGCTCGCCCTTAGTTACGGCGATCATCTCGTCGCGCAAAGAATGGAAGCTCTGAATCTTCGGATTAGTCATTTCTCATCTCCAGCTGTAGGCGAATCGTCGCCGGTTCCTTCTAAAGTGATGCCCTTGGCCTTCAGGTAACGTTCACAAGCTCTGAAAAAATCTTCTACCAGCGTTGCCGCATCCGTGAACTTGTACGGGCGACCCTTGTCGATAGCAGTCGTATGCCAGTGGTCGTAGCTTTTCGGCCGTTTTGCAGCCCGGCCTGACGGCTTGACCGCATGAGCATTGTCAAAGCCGATCACCCGGTGGTTGTACTCGTCGTGGAGCGTGAACGAATAACTGAGTCCGCGTGGTCGCTCCAGCGTGGCCTCCGTCCGCCTAATCTCGAACTTCATGGAATAACCGCCTTCCAGATACATGATCCGGCCATGGTAATCGAGCAAAAGTTCCAAACCATGATCCGTCCCCTCCGGAGAAGCCTTCTTTCGCGCCATATCATATCATATCACCATAGGATATGATATGCAATATGCCATCCTTTGTTCCGAAGAGGAAACGCCTCTTGCGGTCGAGGCCTAACACACCCTGAAAGCGATTTATTGTGTGCTCACGTCGCTGGCTCTTACTATATCGGCGTGCAGCTTAGCTGAAGGCGGTTAGCCAGCACGTCCGAATCATGGGTCGGGGGAGGCCATCGAACCCTTTCGCGCACTTTCGTGTCCAGGGTATATGCGATTCCCCTTCCTAGCTTGTACTACGCTGTTCACCATCGGTTGCGGCGCGGTCGTCGTTCGGCCGCCGGCGGACACAAACACCGCGGCGATTCGGAGACAGCTCGACGCGCTCTATCAGCGCAATACGGAGGCGTTCAAGAGATACGATGTGCAGGCGGTCATGGCGCTGCGTGCTCCGGATTTTCACACCGTCAATGCGGAGGGCACGTTCCGGGATCGGGCGGCGATGGAGACTTATACCATCGGGATCCTCAACGGGGTGAGGAAGTGGAATCGCATCGAGTTCACTATCGACAGCCTTCGCGTCGTAGGTGATACAGCGCTTGCTATCGTGTCCCAGCATCTGGATCGCATGGCTCTCAGGCCGGACAACGCCGTGCATCATGTGGAGACATGGGTCACGCAGCGGGAGACTTGGGTTCGCAGGAGCGGTCAAGGGCTCATGTGGCGCGTAGATCAGCTCAGAAGCCAGCGCCGGGTGGTGGATGGCCGGCCAGGATGAGTAGCCACCCAGAGGGCCCGCGCGGATGCAGTCCGCACGCACCGCTGCAAGAACCTCATTGCGGTCATTGAGCATCCCGGCGATCTGCGCAACATCGGCACCATCATCCGCAACGTGAACGCACTCGGCGTCGAGAAAGCGTACGTGGTATCCGACAGCGACGAGCTGCCGGGCGATTGGCAGGAGATGCGGACGCGGCGTTCCCTGAACGCGGTCTCCGCCTCGGCAATCAAGTGGAGCTTCGTACGCAAGTTCCCGAACACCGAAAGATGCCTAGCTCACCTGGAGAAGAACGGCTTTGTGTCCATAGTGACATCACCGCATACAAAGGGACGCACGAACGTTGTCCTCCACGAAGGCGATTATACCAGGTATACCAAGCTCGCGGTCTGGTTTGGCAGCGAAGGGACTGGCATCAGTGCGCTCGCTCTCGACCGGAGCGTCGTCTGCGTGGACATCCCTATGTTCGGCATCATCGAGAGTCTTAATCTCGGGACGTCGTCTGGCATCGTGCTCTACGAGATCACGAAGCAGCGTCGTGGCTTTCAAGATCGACTCCGTGCGAAGATTACCCGCGAGGAAGGTCGCCGCGTGCCGCGACCTAACGAGCGTCGCAGCAGTTGGCTGAGGAACATTGGGAGATTGCAAGTAACGCTTGCGCCTTGTATATGTCCATCATATACTTAGTTAATGGCAGATACGCCAGCTTTCATCTCCACGCTTGAGGGGTTCGAGTGGGACGGCGCCAACACCGCCAAGAATATGCTCGGCCATGGAGTATCGCAGGCGGAAGCTGAGGAGATTTTCTTCCACACTCCGCTCTTCGTCTTTGATGACCCGGCACATTCAGCAGCGGAGTCTCGCTTTGTGGCGCTTGGGTCGACGTCGGCCGGCCGCTTGCTTACAGCCGCATTTACGGTTCGCGGTAAACGCATTCGCATTATTTCAGTTCGCGACATGAGTCGCAAGGAGCGGCGAGCATATGACCAGGCGCACTAAGAAGTTCAAGACGATTCCAGAGTTCAAGTCGGATGAAGAGGCAGGCGCGTTCTGGATGACCCACGACACAACTGAATACCTGGATTGGAGCAAGGCGCAACGGGTTACGTTCCCGAATCTTCGTCCTTCGACGGCTACGATATCATTGCGATTGCCTCAAGGTCTTCTGAACGAACTGCGCACATTGGCAAACGAACGCGATGTGCCGTATCAGTCGCTTCTCAAGGTATTTCTTGCCGAACGCGTGGCCAAGGAGCGCGATCGGCCGCGGCGTCGTTTGCGTGCGAGTGCCTGACACTCGTTGAAGCTGTCGACCCGATCCAATGATGGTCGCTTGCCTCGCATTTTGTATGATTCGCCCGCAGCTAACTGAAGGCGTTTGATATGACTGGGCTGGTGTAAAGAGTTGGCTAAGGTGATCGAATTGAGAGGTCGAAGTATTCTATACCGCAGTCAACACGTCCGCACGCAAGGATAGGAAGAGAACATGGCCAAGCTCGTATTCGGAATGAATCAGTCCCTGGACGGGTACGTTGACCATATGGCGTTCGCGCCCGGCCCCACGCTATTTCGCCACTTCATCAAGGAAGCTCAGGGGCAGGCGGGCAGTGTTTACGGCCGCCGAATGTATGAGATCATGCGTTACTGGGACGAAGACCATCCCGAATGGAATGCCGACGAACGCGCCTTCGCGGCGGCGTGGCGAAACCAACCGAAGTGGGTCGTCTCGCGCTCCTTGAAGGCGGTCGGCCCCAACGCCAACCTTGTCGAGGAAGATCTTGAGGGCGCGATCCGCGAGATCAAGGCCGAACGCGACGGGGAGATCGAAGTTGCTGGCCCAGACCTGGCGCACAGCTTAACCGAACTTGGTCTGATCGATGAATATCGAATTTATCTGCATCCCGTCGTCCTTGGTCACGGCACGCCGTATTTCGCTGGACCCCGGCCGCCGCTCCGCTTGATAGCTAGTGACCGGATTGACGAGGCTGTGATCCGGTTGACCTATGTTCCTGCCTGATTTCGTATTCCGCCCCATCACCGCGGGCGACCTGTCCATGATGCACGCCTGGCTGGCGCGCCCGCATGTTGCCGCGTGGTGGGGCGCGCCGCCGTCCCTGGCCGAGATCGAGAGGGACTACGGAGCCACCCTCGCCGGGGCGGTTCCGCACTGGTGTTACCTCGCCTACCGCAACGAGCGACCGATCGGCTTCATTCAGGCGTACGCTCCGGTGGGGTTTCACCATGAGGGCTGGTGGCTCGATGAGCACGACCCTGGAGTGCGCGGGGTTGATCAGTTTTTGATCGACGCCGACCAACTCGGGCGCGGACTCGGGACGGAGATGGTCCGCGCATTCGTTGCGAAGCTTTTCACCGACAAGGCAGTCACGCGCGTCCAGACCGACCCCGCCCCCGAGAACGGCCGGGCAATCCGATGCTACGAGAAGGCGGGCTTTCGCGCGGCCGGCGAGGTTGACACGCCGGACGGCCGTGCGCTTCTCATGTACGCCGACCGGCCCGCGGGGGACGGGTCAGTAGGGCCGACCACTGAGCGCCAGGCTGCCGCCTAAAGTGCCTCAGGCTGAAAACAGGGCGTTTCTCTCCCAGCAAAAGCGGATGATTGCCAAGGTCGCGGATTCTCGCCCGTTGCTTCTGGTGGAGTTAGCCAAGGACCAGCCGGTGGCGGTGCTGGCCGCAACAGCCATTTGGTCGCGGGACCAGAACGCGAATGTGCGCCGCGCGGCCAGCGAGGGCTTGCGGGGGCTCGTGCAACGGCAGCCCTCGGACGTTCGCATGGTGCTCGAGCAGCTTCGCGCAGATCCTGATCCGTACGTCAAGAAGTCGGTAGCCAACGTACTACGGAATGCGACACGGACGCAGCCGGACTTCGTGCTGGAGTTGTGCGCCGCGTGGGCCCGCGAGTCGAGCCCCCACACCCGGTGGATTGTCCGGGACGGGCTCCGGAAGATGACGGTGCTACGCCCGGCCGAAGCCGCGCGTGTTCTGGCACAGGTCGCGCCTTCGGCTTAACGTACGTTAGACGACAAGCAACGCCGACCTTCTCCGGCTTTAGCGCCCGCAGTGTAGTGGTTTTGCGCGGTAACCTCCGGCTTCCTTGGGGAAGAATGGCGTGGTGGTGCGGCAGACTCAATAATCCTGTGGGGCCGCCACCGCCAGACACGCGCACGCACGTCAGGAAGAGCTACGAGGATCATGAACTCAAAATCTCTGAACATCATCAAGCGTTACCTGTCGGGTGACCTCGGTCTCGAGTCTGCCGCCGAAGAACTTCATCGAGGGGGCGAGTTTGCGATTTTTTCGGCGCCTGATGTTTCCGGTTCGACTGACCATGGGCGCCTCGAGGAGTTGATGGGACGAGTTCTATGGTTGACGCTTCAAGAATCCTCTCCAGACAATGTCCCGGAGACGCCGTTTGGCGCAGCGGAGATTCGCGAAATCGCCAGCGGCGTCTTCTTTGATGAATTCAGTGAGGAGCCCAGCCAGGATAAAGATCCAGATTCCGCGGGCGTTCCCTAACACACGCTGATGCTGACAAACGATTCAGGGTTGCTCGCTTCGCTCGCGAAAGTACGGTTCGTCTGCAGCATAGCGGCAGGTCGTCAGCCAAAGACGCGGCTTGTGCGCGCAGCGAATTGGATCTTCCTACTATTTGGCATCGCTGCAACATTCGCCGTGCCTCAACCTCAGGCGTTCGTCTTGCTCCTATGCCTTGGGGCGCAAGCGTTCGCGAGTCGCTGGACCATTCCGGGCCCTGTCTAGCACACGTTGAAGTTGACGGGCGATTTAACGAAGTTCGCTCGCATCTTGTTTGATCGGCCCACAGCTTAACTGAAGGCGTTACAGAACAGGTGACTCCTTCTCTCCTCAACGCTCGCCGAGTCTAGAATGCCGCAGTGGCCCGCGTGGTGGGACTGGGATATTGCACTGAGCTCGCATCTGTTCAAGCGCATGCTCGACCGGAGTTTCAACGAGCTTGAGGTGCGCCGCATGCTCTCCGTCGCGACTGGTATTCGACCTGACGTCGTTGCTGGCCGCTGGATCGTCGCTACACGGCACCGTCGCGCCGCTTGGGAAGTTATTGTGGAACCGGATGCCGATGCGCAACTTGTAGTGGTGATCACCGCGTATCCTGTTGAATCATGAAGGAAGCCTATCTCGAAGTCACGTATCGGCACGGCCAACCGCTCGCCGCGTACTTTTACCTCCCGCGCGCGAGTAGGTCGAAGAGCGTTCGCACTCAACGGGTTGATCCAGGCATGATCATCGATCTGGACGCGCGCGGTCGCCCGCTCGGCATTGAAATAACAGCCCCCGGACAGTTGAAACTCGCGGCACTCAATCGTGTGCTTCGCGAACTGGGGTGCGATCCAGTCCGCCGCACCGATCTTGCGCCGCTTCGGGCCGCCTAAGTCGAGTTTGTGCGCGGTCTGTATGACACACGCTGATGCCGACAAGCGATTTATTGTTGCTCGCTGCGCTCCGGATTATATAATTCGCTTGCGGCACCCAAGGCCAAGCGAAACCCTTACGCCAAGCGCCTCAAGCAATCCGTGACGATGCGACTTGATACGGCAACGGTGGAATATTCCAAGGGTCTCGCCGGGGAGCTCGATGTTCCGTATCAGACGCTAATCAACTTGTATCTTCGCGATTGCGCGATCACTGGTCGGCGCCCAGCCATGCATTGGAGCCCGTCTCGCTCGGGCGCGGCCTGACACTCGTTGAAGTTATTGAATCTCGCTACGCTCGCATTTTGTTTAATTCGCCCGTAGCTGAACTCCAGCGTTGGGCTGCCGCTCAGTTCAAGCGGCGGGAAAATCCGCGTCCTGTCGGCCCAATTCGAGACCTGCGTCTGGTGTGTGCCATTTTTTTACCCCAATCGTAAGATCCTGTGAACCCACGGGGCACGTGCGGCGCAAGTCGACAAGCGCCGCGAGTCACGCTGAACTATTTCATCGACTTCACGTGCGCCACAAACTGGTCGACGGCGATCTCGGTCCCCTGCTGCCAACCCGTCGCCTTATTTTTCTCAAAGTCTGCTTCATCCCGGTGCAGCGCCGTGAAGACGTAGCGAGTTCCGGCTCCCACGGTTTCCATCGTGACGATGGCGGTGATCGGAATGTCGTCAAAGACTGCCGGACGATAGCCGGGAAACAACATGGAAGTCCAGATGAGCCGCTCCATCGGAATGACTTCCAGGAAACAGCCGAGATTGGGAAACTCCTGACCCTCGCCCACTGCAATGTCGATACGGAAGATGCCGCCCGGTCGCACGTCCATTTCGCAATTCGAAATACGACCCCAAGGCTTGGGCATGTACCACTCCTTGAGATGTTCCGGTTTCGTCAACGCTTCCCAGACGAGATGCCTGGGAGCGTCGATGAACCGTTCGAGAGCGAAATCAAGTTTCGGATTAATCGTTATGGGCTTGCTCATGATTTTGATTCCCGCTCCTCGAGTTGTTTGACGTATTCGTCGAACCGGTCCAATCGGGCCTCCCACAATTGACGCTGCTCGGTCAGCCAATGCTCAGCGACTTTGAACCGTTTGGGGGCAATCTCATAGGTCCGCACCCGCCCTCGCTTCTTCGACTTCACCAGTCGGCTCTGTTCGAGCACCGATAGGTGCTGCACGAATGACGGGAGTTTCATGTCGAACGGTGCTGCCAGCTCGCTGACTGTGGCTGGTCCGAGAGACAGTTGCTCGAGGACTTTGCGCCGAGTCGAATTGGACAAGGCATGAAAAACATCGTCAGCGACTGCGGATTGGGCCATTTCAACACCATTCGATTTGTTGGGTTACCCGATCTGACCGAGAGATTCTATCATCGGACAATACTAAGGTCAATACCTAAGTATTGTCTGACTTGGGAGCTAAAGGCGGTAGCCGTGCGGATGCATCGAATGATCCCTGTTGGCCGGCGCAGGTTCGAGAGACTGGTTTGACGGCCTGCTCTTTGAGAGTGTTGTCTGTGCGAATCGCCACAGGTTGTCCCGTCCGTTAACCCAGGACGTCGCGCAGCCGCGCCGAGTGTCGCCGGCTCATGATTACTGGATCGGGGAATCCGCGAACCTTGATCCTGTAGCTGTAATGAAACCATGGCTCGACACGCTCGACGTGTTTGAGATTCACCAGCGCCGACCGGTGCACGCGGACGAAGTCGCCGGAGGCGAGACGCCTCTGCCAATCCACGAGTCCTCGCGCGCTGCCGCGCGCGCGTCCGTCACGAGTGAAAACACGAGTGTTGCCGCCCTCGGCTTCGATGTGAGTGATGTCGGCGAGCTCGATGAATTCCTGGGTTCCGCCTGAGTCGAGAAACACCCATCGGGTGGCTGAGTACAACTTTGGCGCGCGAGCATCTGTCTCCGGCGCCGGGCCGGCAAGTCGTGCTCGAAGGCGATCGATCGACGACCGAAGCCGCCTCGGGTCAACGGGCTTCACGAGGTAGTCCATCGCGCTCTCCTCGAACGCGCGCACAGCGTAATGGTCGTACGCGGTCACGAAGATCACCGCGGTCTCGTCATCGATGTCGGGGAGCAGCTCGAATCCCGAACGGCGGCCGAGCCGAATGTCGAGAAAGACAACATCTGGCCGTGTTCGTAGCAGGAGTCCGCGCCCAACGTCGAGGTCACCTGCTTCGCCAACGACCCGGATTCCTTCATGCTCATCGAGTAACCGTCGCATCTCCCGCCTGGCCGGAAGCTCATCATCGACGATGACTGCCTTGATCACGACTGCTCTCCGTCCGAAGCGCGCCGCAGCGGTGCGTTGATCGTAACTTCAGCGATCACAACGCGATCACCTTCTGAAAGGTGAAAGGCATGCGCGTCGCCATAGAGGTGAGCGAGCCGAGACTCTGTCAGTTTCAGTCCGACCCCGTCGTAACGACTTGCTCCAATGAGGGAGCCGCTGTTTTCGATTCGCAGACGTAGCTCTTCCTCCTTCATCGACGCTGTGACGAGAATGCGCCGAATCCCGGTACAATCGGGCTCGCCGTGCTTGACGGCGTTCTCCAGCAAGGGCTGTAGAATCAGCGGTGGCACAAGGATGTCTGCCGATGAAGGATCGATCTCGAACGCCACATCCATTGCCGACTCGAATCGAGCCTGCTCGACACCGAGGTAGTCGCGCGCCAACTCGATTTCCTGCCCCAGATGAACCGGTATCGTGGCGTCGAATGAGATGACCCTCCTCAGGAACGATGAGAGTCGACTCACCACCTCACGGGTTCGCGTCGCATCCTCGGCCGCCAGCGACCTGATTGTGTTCAGCGAGTTGAAAAGAAAGTGCGGGTTGAGCTGTGCGGCGAGAAGACTCAGCCGGGCACTCTGCATGTCCACTTGTTGCTTCAGGAGCTCTTCGCGCTGGGCACTGCTCCGCTCGAATAGCATGAGGCCAACGTATGCGCCCGTCCACGCCAGCATCACGAACAGGTAGTCCAGATCCATGCCGCGCGGGAAACGGTCCCATGGAATCGAGAGCTGGAACGCAGAGGCGGTAATGACAAGAACGACACGATCGAGAAACATCCAGGCGAATGCGGCAATCACCGCTCCCAGGCCTGCGATAAATCCGAGAGTCGCGCGGTGGGAGAAGCGCCTCCATTGAAGCACAGGGACAAGCAGGCTGCTGACGCCAAACCCCGTAATGGCGCGCACCGCCTTTGCGATTGCGATGACTTGTCGTTCTTCCGGCAGAATTGCGGGTATCGATGCCGCGTAGTGCACGACTCCATACGTCGTCCATACGACTAGCTGAAGGGCAAGGAATTTCTTCACGTCGAAGGTATGACGTTTCGCCGTCGCCGATTTGGCTACGACTTTACCAGATTCCACTTGCCTTTTCGCTTCACGATTAGCAGTGAGAGGTCGCTCTCCATGTAATTCCGGCACCGCATGTGGTGCACGTACTTCACCTTGACTCCCACTGAGTCGGGTGTGAAATGGACAATGGGAGAGATTCGGACAACTCCTCCGCTTCTTGAATCCGTCTCCTGCCAGGCCGTGAGCTTCTCGAATCTTACGCCTAACCGGCGTAGAAGTGAATCGCGTATCTCTGGCGCGAGAGTCCGTGATGAATCGCCTTCCACTGTCAGAAGGCGCGAATCCAGCCAGCGCACCTGATTTCGCGCAGGAGTGAAGAAGCGGAGGGCGGCAACATAAATATCGACGCTTCCTGACACCGAAGCAGCGCTCGATTGGCTGAGCGCCTCATCAGACAATAGCATCGCGGCCAGGCTGAGTATCCGGAAGATCACTTGACCTTCCTCCTTGCCGTGAATGCGAAGTCTCTGTACAGCGCGCGCACCTTGATCGAGTCGGCGGCGAGGCCGCTGCCTGTTGCTTCGACCATCGACCAAAGGGCCCGCGCGAGCCAGGTTCGAGGTCCCTGAGGAATGAGCACATCGACAGGTACCGATCCCAAGTACGCAACGAGATTGTTTTCAACCCTCCGGATCTCGATGCTTGTGCCAGGCGGCACCGGCAATGCTCCATCGGGAAAGCTGTATGTACCAGCGAGGGTACGCATATCGCGGGCAAGGGCTCTCACTGGGCTCACGACAGGCAGAGCCCGCGGCGCTTCACCTCGCCAAATCGCCTCGGCACCCGACGCGACATCCGCTGCCATTCCCGCCGCGTAGTTGTTGCTGAGAACGACGGTGGTGATGTCGCGTTTCCTGTCGTGCCGCATGACGACGTTGAACCCGGGCGCGCGGCCCTGAAACGCGAATCCGCTGTCCTTGTCCGGGAACAGCTCAGCCCAGGTTCGATGCTTTAGAATATTGCTTCGGCCGATCGCTCGCGCCCATCTCACCAGATCGCGAGACGACGACACCAGAGATCCTCCACCCATCTTGGTATTCATCTCCTGAAACGGAGCACGAACAAGTCGGTTCGGCATCTCAGGGCTCGGCATGTATCCCTGCGCGAGGTGCTCCACGATCATCCCATCGGCTTCATGAATGGTCTGTTCGAGATGCAGCGGATGGAGTATCTCGCGGTCCAAAACTCTGTCGAACCGTTCGTGTGTGGCCAGCTCCACTACCCTGGCTAGAACCGCGTATCCGCCGTTACTGTATCGGTAACGTGTTCCGGGTTCGAAGTCGAGGCGCCCACGTGCGATCGAATCAACAAGTTGTGAAAGGGAATTTGGCTGGAAGGCTTCCTCGTCGTACGGGAGGGAGTTGACATTCGGGATCCCGGAGCGGTGATCGAGCAGCATGCGCACCGTGATGCGGTTCGCCGACGGAATCGCAGGCAGCCATCGTGACAACGTGTCATCGATCGACAGCAGTTTCTGGTCGGCGAGTTTTCCTATGAGCGCCCTGGTAAATGATTTCGAGATGGATGCGATTCGAAATACAGTCGAGCCACGTATGGGAATGCGATTCTCTACGTCCGCGAGTCCATACGACCGCTCGACGATGTATCTACCTCTTTGCGCCACAAGAATCGTCCCGCTGAAAACCTGAAGATCGAGCAGCGGTGCCATGTATTTATCCAGTCTCGTCGCGCCCGATGTCACTACGCGTGCCGCGGTCTGGGCCGGCAAGCCTTCATGAATGCACAGGAACGACCCCACACATGTCATCGCGAGCCACTTTTTCATCTTCCCCCCTTTGGTGATCGGTCGAGGGCAACTTCACCTCTGGGCGACTTCCCGCACACAGTTCAGCCGCAAGCGGCTGAATAGCGGCCTGACCGGTTGCGGCCGCGCCCCCGTTTCGCACAAGGCACTTTGCATTGTCAATGCAGTCAGCGTTTTCGTGCGCACGATCATGTTGAGCATCGTGAGCAGCTTTCGCTTGCACGCGACCAATGCCAGCTTCTTCGGTTTCCCCCGTCGCCGACACCCGTCCTAATGAGTAATTCGGGCTCGAGGGCACCGTCGGCCCCTACAGCTGTTCAGGCTCTCGCGACGAAAGCAGAATGCGCCGCTCCGGCTAACGCACGGTGTTTTCCACCGAGACCGCATCGAGCTGGCGCACTCCACATCAATGATGCAGAATCAGATCAGAAGAACAATGAAGAACCAGATACAAGACCGCTCCCGCCATCGGCTTACTGCATGCATCGCCGGCTCCTTTGCTCAATGAGCGTCGTACTCGCGATCGGATGTAAGGCGATCCCAGATGCGAAGGCCCATCACGTCGGCACGATCAGTTTCAAGAGCTCCTGGGGCTATATGATCCAAGATCCCGCAGGCTGCGACTGGCTCAAGCCAGGCTGCGAAGCCGCCGAGGTTGACGTACCTTCGTCCGCGCGCGTCGTCTGGCGAGCCGGAGGCAAAGCATCGATCCGCGATCTTGTTCCCGGTCGACGTATTTCGGTATGGACGACCGGGCCAACACAGGACCGTTTGCCGGTCATCGTCACTGCGCGGACGGTTGTTATCGAAGGTGACCGTTGAATATCGCTTCATGGTGCGAAGTGCAACGTTCATTCGTGCGGCCTAACCGAACGCCGAACCTGACGAGGGTTCTTGCACCACTTTCGTAGATACTTCCACCTAAGGGCCAGCCTGAAGGCGTTTAGCCCGCCAACCGGACGAGTCTCTATGCGTATTGCCTTCATTGCCTGCAGTCTTGGCCTTCTTGCAACATTGGCGGTACCTGTCGGCGCCCAGCCGAGTGCCGTCGAGGCGGGCGACGGTCAGCCGGTGGGGGCACGCCTCACGGGCCGGGCCGCGGCCGTGCCGCTTGCTGCACCGTATTACCACCGGACGAACCGTGACACCGGCCCGGCGCGTCGCGGAGGCCCCGATCTGGAGGTGGAGGTCCGGGCCGCCAGCCGGTACGCCGGATGGGGGGGCGCAATGGGGGCCGCGATCGGTGTGGGGGCTGGCCTGGTGCGCAGCCGCCGCTCGGAACACGGCTCGCTTCTTCGCGCTTTCCAAGTGGTGGCCTATGGCCTCACGGGATCCGTGGTGGGTATCACGGCCGGCAGCGCCGTCTACGTTGTGCGTCGGCTGAGCGGTTGGCGCCCCGCGACCTGACATGGCGTTGCTGCTGCCGAGGTGAGTACGACAAGTACGTCCACTGGCATCATCACGTCATGGTTCCAACCATGTGCGACTCGAACGTCCCCACAATCTCGAACGCGATTGGAACGGACGCGTAGGCAGCGAGAAGTGACGGACCTTCTTCAATAATTTCGATGTTCATCGACGTCGAACATTCTGCGGGCAACGCCCAGGTCATTTTCCGGCGGCAGGGCTCTTCAGGTAGGAAGCCGGAATCGGATTGACCGGCCGCTCGCCTTCCCAGAAGACGGTAACGACCCACCAGCGCCGGCCATCGAAGAACAGTTGGATGCTGTTGATGCCACGCGCAAACGGCACCGGGTCTGCACTCGCGCGCCGGCTCTCGTAGGTGCTGAAAACATGAGTCATCCCTCCATATCGTTCGGTGCGCCGCGCGATCTCTTTTTCGAAGAAGCCCGACGATTCGAGACCTGGTCCGGCCCGGCTAATGTATTGCTCGACGTCCAGCATTCGAAGGCTCGCGACGCTGTCAGGCCGGTAGATCGCAGGGATCAATCGCGCGCCAGGCACGAACAGCGACCGCATTCGGTCCCAATTCCTGCGCTGCCCGGCCGGACCGGAGATCACGTCGTACAAAGCGGCGACAATCGCTTCCTGCGACGCGACATCCTCGGCTCTTGGCGTTCGCGCGGCGAGACGGCTCGTGGAATCGACGGTCTGAGCGTGCGCCGGGCGGGAAAAACAGGGAACGACGCCAATAGTCACGAGCGTCAGAGTGAGAACGAGCTTTCTCAACGCAAAACCATCTGGAATTCGTTCGAGGTAGCGGCGACCTTCTTCGCTCCCTTTGCGTGTGCTACGGCGCCCTCGGTGAAGTCCCACCGAAGCCGGTATGTGCCGTCAATCGAATCGACCATGAGCGTCGGGTAGCTATTATTTCCCGGCTGAAATGCCACAAAATCGAGCACGCCGTTGAAGTTCTCTCCGCTTCCTACCGTGAAATCAGGGATGGTCTGGCAAAGCAGATACACCGGTTCGTAGGCCGGAACCCAACGACCGCCAACGTTTTTTTCGAGCTGGGGATCCATCGGCCCGCCGCAGCCCGCTTTGGAAACAGGCCTGTCCGTATTGTTGACATACACAAATCCGATCTTCGCAGAATACGCCTTTCCGTTAAAACGCACTCCAACTTCGACGGAATCTGTACGGAGAGATGCGGCTGTTGGATCGTTCGACGTGACCAGCGGCTGACATGCGACGATGGATGTCAGCAACCCAAACGTCATGAGCGTTGCCCCGCCGCTAAGCCTCTTTGTCACCCCGGCTGCGAATAGCATCATTGCATCTCCATGGTCACCGGTTGTAAGTCGCCCGGCCGATTCGGCCGTCGGTATTTACTGATGATAACCCGACATCCGTTGTTTCGCTTTCTGCAGCCGGATACCGCGGATCATCAGCCAGAACCCGGTGGTGACCTCGGCGATACCCATCACGCCCCACCCGTACTGAAGCGTGCGGGCGTACTCGGGAAATGTCAGTGCGCCGAGGCTCACGATCAACAACACGACTGATGCAATCATGCCCCAGGCGGCCAGTGGTCTCGGAACGTATCGCGATTTGTAGAACAGATAGAAAAAAATCGTTGACCCAAGGCTCAGAAACGTCATCGAGATGTGGAAGCCGCTCCCAGCGGCACTCCAGAGAACAGCGGTCAGCCCCTGAAGCTGGTCGTCCTGAAATGCTCCACTCCTCGGCGTGACGGTGTAAAGCTGAAGCACCGCGTAGCTGAAAATGACGGTGACGCCGCCGACGACTGCCTGCCCTATCTCGAAAAGGAGCGCGAGCTGGGCCAGCCGTTTGTTCACCGGCTCGAGGGCTACGTACAGTGAAAAGGCGAGGATCACGATAATGACCCAGCTAATCGTAAACGTCGTTAACGCTATCCGATAAAGGTGTTCGGAAGCGACGATTCTCTCAGCCCTCTCCGCGAAATCGCCAGGGCCTCTGATCCTCAACGGTATCAGAGTCCCGACTATAGCCGTGGCGTAGTTGACGAGGTACATGAAACCGGCAAGTCTCGCATATCGAAGTTGTGTGCCGTCGATTGAACTCTCGTCCATCTAGATCCTCGTTCTTGCCGACTGATTCCGCGCCGGCGTGACGACGTGGAACGATCGGCTTATACGAACGCGCCACAGCCAGTAAAACATCGTGACGAGCACCGCGAGCACAGGCATGGCGAGTAGCGGAAAGATCCGCACCGGTTCGGGGATAACCTTCGCCTGACCGATAAAGAACGACATCGCTGCGATGAAGAGCGCGAACGACATACGCCAGAGGTGCCTCGCAAGCCGGAATGGGCCGCGAAGTGCGCCGGACCTTATCATGCGGGCATCACCCGCACTTCCCAGCAGCGCGACTACGCCAAACATGAAAAACGGAAACGCGGGAATCTGGTCTTTCGCTTCGCCAACACGGGCCAGTGCCTGGAATCCGAACATGAGATTGGCCATGCCCAGCGCGAGGGCTATTACCATTGCGCCGAGATTCAGCCAACGCGAACCTCTGGCAAGAGGTCTGACCGTGGTCAGGGAGGTGACCACGAGGTAGGCCGTCAGCAACGCGGCGGGGATGTTCAGCCTGGGCGCCACGCCACCGATCGCGGCTACCACGATACCGCTCGCTGACATTGTCAGCATTACATAGACAAAGACCATCCCCGCCTTGCGATGCAGCGTCGCTCCCTTAGCTGCATAAAGGGCGACGAAGCCTGAAATCAATCCGAGGCTACCGGTGATTATATGAAGCGCCAATGTCATTCGCATGAAATCATCTCCCGTCTGCGACGCTGACGACCTGCATCAAAAAGTCCGTTGAAGAGGAATTGGAGTTCGATACGGAATAACTTAGTTTTTAGTTTCAGGGCGTGGGACGCTCGTTGGTCGATTCGTGGAGCCGAAACGGCGTCGCCTCGAGAAACCGGGGGAGGCCCGAACCCGTACGACCCCGGGTAGACTTGTGATCGTCATGCCGCCGGAGGGACGCGATAAATGCTCTGCATTCTCTATGTGACCGCCATCGGCACCTTACTCGGTGTTGCCGGGCGTCTCGTCGAGCGGGTGTTGCCCGCGACGGCACCGCGCCGCTGGGTGTGGTGCGTCGTCATCGCAATCACCATGGCCGTCCCGCCCATCTACCGGACAAACCACGCCACATCCGTGACTGACGTCGTGGATCAACAGATGGTGCAGCCGCCTTCGGCCAACCCGCTCGCAGCCACGTCGGCCCCAACGTCGCAGATGAGCTGGTCAGCGCGTATCGAGTCGTACAATCCCATCATCCATCGCCTCTGGCTCATCACCTCAGCCGTGCTCATCATCTGGGGCCTGGCCAGTGCCTGGCGGGTGTCACGCATCCTATCGCTCTCACGCAGCGGACGAGGGAACGCGGGAGGGGCCGCAATCGTGGATGACGTCCCTGTCGTCGTCACTGACCTCGTGGGGCCTGCGACGGTAGGCGTACTGCGCTCACGCGTGCTGGTCCCACGCTGGGTGCTCGCCCTGCCAGGAGCCCAACGGCGATACGTCCTGCGGCATGAAGACGAGCACCGGAGAGCACACGACGCGCGGCTGCTGTTCGCGATGTCGCTTCCGATAATCCTGACGCCATGGAACCTCGCCCTATGGTGGCAGCTGCGACGGCTGCGGCTCGCGGTCGAGATGGATTGCGATAATCGGGTGGTGTCGGCACTCGGCGACGCGACCGCATACGGCGAGCTGCTGCTCAAGGTCGCGCAGGCCGCGAGTCACGGTCCGCGGCTTCAGCCGGCGCTGCTCGGAGTGGGGATGCTGGAGCAACGCCTTAAGCTGCTTCTTGCGCCCACACCGCTCCGGCATGCGCAGCGGTTCCTGCTGCCAGCCCTGGCATTCGCTCTCCTCTTCGTCGTGCTGTCGATGCCGCATCCGGTGCTGAGGCACAAATCCGATGCGCACGTCGCCGTGACGGCAGGCACGTTACCGAAGTGATTGTCAATTCGGCCAATACCAGTCAGGCTGCGTCGAACCAGAGGCCTCAACCATGACGGAACATCACCTGACCCAGCGCGAGCTCGACATAATGAGCGTGCTCTGGGAACTTGGCGAGGCGACAGTGACCACGGTACGCGACCGCGTCGATCCAGACCTCGCGTACACGAGCATATCAAGCATGATCCGGACGCTCGAGATGAAAGGCTATGTTTCGCACCGCCGCGGGGAGGGGAAGACGCACATCTACTTTCCCGCGATCGACGCCGAGACGGCCGGCGAGTCGACGCTCGATCGGGTGTTGAACCAGATCTACGGAGGATCGCCAATCAAGCTTCTCGCCCACCTCGTGGAGAAACAGCGGCTGTCGGAAAAGGAGCTGGCACGCATGCGCGAGCTGTTGAAGGGCTCTAAAAAGGGGCGATAGAAGCGTCAGTCGCGCGTGAGAAGCGCGGGTCATGCGGTGATGTTGTTTGGGGGCATCAAGTGATGTACGTTTGATGCATGCGAACCACCCTCAATATCGATGACGCGTTGCTGCTCAAAGCGCACAAGCTCACGGGGATCGACGAGCGGACAGCCCTCCTTCATGAAGGGCTCCGCGCCCTGATCGCTCGCGAAAGCGCGCGGCGACTCGCCAGACTCGGCGCAACCGAGCCGAAGCTTCTGAATGTGCCGAGACGTCGTGTCGCCGCGCCGTGATACTCGCCGACACGTCCGTCTGGATCGAGCACCTGCGCACGGGGAGAACCGGCCTGGAGGCAGCGCTCACCGAGGGCGAGGTGCTCACCCATCCGCTCGTGCTGGGTGAGCTGGCGTGCGGCAACATCGCAAACCGCCGCGAAATCGTCGCGCTGCTTCGCGAGCTGTCCGTCGCGCGTGAGGCGTCGCACGCGGAAGCGATGACACTAATCGATAATCGCCGCTTGATGGGGCGCGGCGTCGGCTACATCGATGTTCAGCTCCTCGCCGCTACGGCGATCACCCCGCTCGCCCGTCTCTGGACGCTCGACCGGCGTCTCGCGAAGATCGCCGCCGAGATGGGAGTGGCGGCCTGACACGCGTCGGCCGGCTGTGCCGGCGAGCGCGCCACGTGAGTCCCGCCTCCACTCGGGACAAACCGAACCCGCCAGTGAAGGCCGTATAACCATCCACGACCTGCATGAGCTCCCGCCGCGGCGAGAGGGTGCCCGCGCTCGCGCCAAGGTGTAGCGCAAGCGGACTGGAAGCGCTGGGCGCGATAGCCATCGCCAAGCCCACGTCGGCGGCGACGAACAGCTGATCGCCTGACAACGTGCGCCCGCTCGCCAACCCTCGCGTAGTGACATTCGCGTTGGCGAGGCCGAGGCGCGGCACCACGCTCAGCGCGACGTGGCGGCCGCTTGCGAGTGTGGCCGAAAGGGCGATAGCCGCCCCGCCGAGTCGCGCCTCCTCACGGACGGGTTCCGGCGGGCAGTCTGCCGGGTCACGGAGGCCGAAGCACGTCTCTGCTGTCCGGTGCCGCGAGGACCGCAGCCGTTCATACCCGACTCGGAGCACGATCAGTCGGCCTAGGGGAAATCCCACCGTCGCGCCAACGCCGCGCGGGTCGCCTACGAGGTCGTGGCCGGACCAGCCCTGCACGGTCGAGAATCGGACTTCTTGTGCGCGCAGCGTCGTACCCACGGCCACCAGCGCGAGGGCCGTAGCGCCCAGGAGGAGCCGGGGCGGCAGACGGGTAGGAGAAAAATTCCGAATCATGAGGACGGACCTCCTATCCACGCATTTTCGTCCCAGGCGTGTTTGCGGTATGACGCGTCTGGCTCAGTTACGAGCGCGAGATACCACGGCGCTCAACGAACGAAGATAAACCCGCTGTGGAATAGCCGGCCATGGTCATGCGTTATGATCGAATCCGAATGTGAAGCGTCGTCACACGACCGGCCACCTCGACCGACTCCAGGGCAGGACTGCGGACAACGATCTCAGTGCCCTTTCCCGTAATCCGATGCGTGACGCCCTGTTGCGGCGACATGCTGGTCGCCAGCGTCCCGTCAATGCGTACCGCTGACGGCAGCATGATCACGACGCGATAGATCGGCAGCTCGCGGCTGTCGATCATCAATGGCCGGCCTTCGATCGCCAGGTCGAGCTCGGGAAGTCCCATCGACGCCCGTTTGACCAAAGGCAGCAACATTACCGCCGTAACCGGCGAGGTCGGACTCCTCCCCTTGCCGACAAACGAGAAACTCACCCCCACCCGCGGCGTACATGCAGAATCGCAACGGATCTCCACGATCAACCGATAAGGTTCGAGGGAAAGGAAGTCGCCGATCGGATCCTCGCTCCTTGGGACCGCGTCGCGCCCGGCGCGCCGCAACAGGCTGTCGTACCCGAAGCGCCGGCGCGCGATACCGAGCATCGAAGGGTCGCCGCCGATATGCGCAGCGCGACCGAGCAGTGAATCGAACGACGCGCCGGCGGCGAGATCGTGCTGCCAGCTCACGCCGAGCCGATCGAGCAGCAATCCCATGGCCGCGCCCGTTCCGTACGAGCGCCAGCGGAAGTAAAAATTTTCCGGTCCGCCTCCAAACACGGACAGGTTCCATCGGAGCGTTCTGATGATATCCTCTCGAGTCTCAGCTGAATCCGCGTGCAATGCGGTCGCTGAAGCGCGATAACCGACCAGGTGCGCTGTGCCTTCGATGCGCTCGAACCGCCGATCGACGCTACGTACCGAGTCGGGAAGCGCGGCCATCCGCTCGCTCCGCACTGTCAGAAACGCGGCGATGAGCGAATCAGTGGCCACGCCCGGCGGTGCCTCCAGAGCGCTGGCCAGAATGCGACGCTCCATCTCGATCGCAGCCACGATGTTCGGCGTTGCGGCATCCGGTGGCACGGACTGCCATCCCGACTGCTGCTCCGTTCCAGCGAAGGTACCGCGCTGATAGGCATGAAACGCCTCGTGAAAGAGTGTCGTGAGCGTCTTTTTCCGTCCGCGCTCGTTCTCGACCGCGGGGTAGGTGCGTGCGCCAACCGGATAGCCGAGGTCGATGCCCCCATTCAGGCCAGGAAGTGGGCCCTCCCTTCGATAGAGACGGCCGGTGAGGCCAGGCTCGGCTGACGACACGGCAATCCACGGCGCAGGCGGGCTACTTTCGGCAACGAGCCACGCGGGGCCCTCGCGGGAAAAGAGGATAAATCCGCGCTCGAACGGCCGGTATCCGGGCCAGATGGAGTCGACGCTGGTCGCGGCGCGGGAAACAGCGACGATGGTCGGGAGAATCTGATCGTCGGGCCGCGGCCGCGTGGTAGCGCAACCGGACGTCAGAAGGATCATGATCAGGACGTGGGACGCAGTGAGCATCGAGCGCGCGATGTTGGCGGTCATCGGGTTCCCAGGGCTTCGGACACGTGACGACATACCCCGCTCGCGACGGATCAGCGTCAGGGTGGCGCATGGTTCTCGGCAGAAATCGACTCGAGTGAGGATCGTGCGAATTAGAAGTTTTGCCCGCAGTTGCTTTGCCTTGATCGCGTTGACCAGCCTCGTCAGCTGTTCGGGTTCGCGTCACAAAAACGCCGTGACGCATGCAATGGCCGAGGTCGCAACCACGGGATTTCCTGCCAGGACCATTCCCAGATTTGACTAGCGCGGCGCTGTTCGGAGATACTCGTCTACGTTCCTGGCCAGCACGTCGAGCGGCACGTTGCCTCCACGCACGACAGTATCGTTGAACACCTTGACGTCGTACCTTGCGACGAGCGCCGCTTTCGCGCGCTCACGCTGTCGATTGATCTCGCTGTGGCCCACCTTGTAGCCGCACGCCTGTCCGGGCCACGAGCAATACCGATCCACCTCGCTTGCGACCTCTTGCGGATTCGAGCCGTTCACGTCCACGAAGTACCTTACGCCCTGGT
This sequence comes from Gemmatimonadaceae bacterium, assembly GCA_037721215.1. Classification (NCBI taxonomy): domain Bacteria; kingdom Pseudomonadati; phylum Gemmatimonadota; class Gemmatimonadia; order Gemmatimonadales; family Gemmatimonadaceae; species Gemmatimonadaceae bacterium. The sequence goes on along the minus strand of JBBJNV010000012.1, from coordinate 14,320 downwards.
CGCGCGTCCAGCGCTTTGCGTGAAGGCCAGTGTCAACGACCAGCCGGCACGCCCGGAAGGCGATCGATTGCAGATAGCCGAGTTTTCCGACTCGATCGTTGTCATAAACGCCTAGCTCGTCAGCGAGCTGCTCTGCGTAGAGTGCCCATCCTTCCGAGTACGCATTGAACGAGAGCATCTGCCGGATGAGCGGCATGTCGCGGGTGTACTCGCCCTGCCAGATGTGGCCGGGAATCGCTTCGTGGAATGCCAGATCCGCGAGGCTGTACTTGCTATGTAGATCGGTGGTCCGGAGGTTGATCCAGAACCGGCCGGGAATTTTTCCGTCGATGGACCCGGCGCCGCCGTACGCGGCGGGCGCGCCGGGCTCTTCCTCCGGCGGCAGCCGCTTCACCTCCATGTTCGGATCGACCACCTTCGTGAATGCGCGCGGCATCTGCGCCTCGATCCAGTCGAGCCGGTCCTTGATGAATGCCATGATCTCGGCGCGGCCCTTGTCCCCCTGGGCAAACTTGTAGCGAGGATCGCTCGCCAGACCTTTCATTCGTTCGCCAACGCTGCCCTGCGAGTAGCCGATTTCTCGCAGGACCGTGTCCATCTGCGCGTGCAGTCGCTTCACCTCGCTCAGACCGAGCTCGTGGACTTCGTCCGGCGACATCGACGTGGTTGTAGATGCCTTGAGCGCCCAGCGATAGAACGCCTCGCCATGCGGGCGCGCCGAGATTCCTGCGTCGTTTGTTGCGACGGTGCGCTCGGCCTCGAGCTCGCGGATCTGCCGGTCAAGCGCAGGCGCGATTTCCTGCGCGGCAATCGTGCGGGCGCGGCTGGCCCAGTTTCCGGGAATATTCTTCGACCGGCGGTCTATGGATTCCACAAGCGTCCCGCCTTCGCGCGCGTTCCTGGCGGAGAGGCGCATTTGCCGGAGCGCCTTATCTATGAGGAATGCCGGTGGGACGAGCCCGATATCGCGCGCTGCTCGTATGCGTCCGAGCTCGCCGTCTAGTTGCCGCGCGTACGACTGTAATCGCCCGAGATACGCCTCGGCGTCAGCAGCCTTCTCAATGCGATGATCGCTATCGAGGAAGCGCGGAATGTCGAGATAGGCGCCGACGTTCTGAATGACGACATAGGGCGTGTTACGCCAGCCGCCAACCGTGATGTCGCCGTAGGGAAGCGCGAAGCCTTCGAGTGATGTCGCGTAGGCGCTGCGCACGACGTCGAAGCTCGTGCGGGTGGCGTACGAGAGGCCACTCGCATTGAAGGCGTTGAGTCGGTCAAGGTCTGTTCGCAGCTGCCGCGCGATCCGCTGCTGCCCCGCCGCTGAACGGTCGGTGAGCTGGGACCTGAAGCCGGCTCTAGCACCAATGTCGATGCCGAGCGAGGTCGCGCTCTCTGGAGACAGGCTCAGGAGGTTGTTTGCGATGCCATCGAGCAATGCGAGGGCGTCAGCGTCGCTCGCTGCGGTCGGCGGCGACGTTCGGTACCCGCCGCACGCGGAAATCATCGGGAGGGCAGCGACGGATGCCAGGGCCCCTAACATTTCTCTGCGCGTAAGGAATTCTGGAGTCATGGATGCATCGACCGTTCCTGGGTAGCTGCCCTGCGGGGTTCACCTGGTTCCCGAAATTGATGTTGCATCTAATGTCGCGAGTTAAGGTGCGAACGAACCCAACGCAAGGCTAGCGCGACTTCGCGGCTGAACTGCCCCGTTTGACTCGATCTTACACAGGAGTAAGGAGCGAGTATCACGCCCTCATGCCGAAGGTCGCCATGCTGAAAGGTTTCTCGCTTTGCAGTAGAGCCGAGTTAGAGTCATGTTACCTGTACATACCATCAACCTTTTGGAGTTCCCGTGACACGATCCCGCGCCCTGGCAGCTGTTGTAATTCCGGCTTCTGTAATTCTCGGAATGTTTGCGTGCAGTGATGGAACATCGCCGGGCCGAACGGTTTTCGGCACGCCTTTAACTGTGGGCAACGGAACCGCGCGCACCTATGTGGAGCTTTCCTCGGACGGCGTACCGCTCAGCATCGGGGTGGGCCTCTCCGAAACGGCGCTCGCCGGGCTGCCTGCAGCGAGCACCGAGTTCGCGCTCCCGCTTCCAGCCGAGGTATCGGTTGCCCCCTACGATCATGCCGTCTTGAACTGGCAACCTACCGGACATCCCCCCGTGGCAATATTCACGGTTCCGCACTTCGACGTCCACTTCTACATGATCACTCAAGCAGAGCGCGCGGCAATCAGCCCGGCTGACCCGCAGTTCGCCGCCAAGACAGCGCTCACCCCCGCAGCAGAGTTCATTCCCGCCGGTTACAACCGGGACCCGTTTGCAATACCGCGCATGGGCGTGCACTGGGGTGACCCGACCGCGCCTGAGTTCAGCGGCCAGCCATTCGGGAAAACTTTTATTTACGGGTCGTGGGATGGTGCGTTCCATTTCACCGAGCCGATGGTTACCAAGGCATTTCTGGAGGCAAAGCCGGCTATGGAGGTCAGTGCGCTCAAGCTGCCGGCGCGCTACTCAAAACCGGGTTACCAGCCGACTTCCTACGCCGTCGGCTACGACCAGGCAGCAAAAGAGTACCGGATCGCCATCAGCGGGTTGGTCCGCCGGCAGTAGCGGCGAAGTTGCCGGTCTGAGGTTGTCGGACCAGGGAACGTGACGGCGCCCTGAATCAGCGGCGTGCCGGCTGCGAAGCATTACTCGCTTCCAGCCTGCGCGCCGAGCCAGCAGGCGCGAGCTTCGGATTCAAGCCGAGCCTCGCGAGAAGGCGCGGATAGCCTGGGCTGGCTCTCAGGCCCGAGAGCATGGGGGCTGCGTGAAGTCCGATCAGAGTCGGGACATCCAGTTGTGCTTTCCCCAGGATGGCAAACGCCGAATCCATGTGTCCCGACATCGCCTCGTACAATGCAACATTGATGCGGGAGCGGGGGTCGGTTCCACCCCGCTCGAGCAAGCGAACGATCGAGTCCGCATCGGTTGACCGGTGCAGCCGCCGGAGTGTGTACGCAAGAGCCGGCCTTACGCCTGGAAGCGTTGGCGCCTCTCGATGTGCCTCCTCGAGTAAAGGAAGTGCCTCGGCCCAGCGGCCATTGGATGCTTCCATCGCGCCCAGAAAGTAGTGGGCAAGCGGATTTCGCGTCGCGATTTCCAGCGACCGGCTCAGCTCGAGCCGGGCCGAATCGAATTTGTTCTGCTGTACAAGTATGATCCCGCGGTTCGTGTTGGCCACAGGAAGTAATGGATCCAGGGCGAGTGCACGCTTGTTGGCTTCCATCGCCTCATCTGTGCGAAGCTCCATCATGAGAAGCAGTGAGTAGAAGTGGTGGGTGGAGGCGGAGGCCGGGTTCAGTTGCAGCGCACGCTGGAAAGAAACTTCCGATTTAGCGAACGACATGCTCGAGGCAAGCAGGAAACCAAGAGATGCGTGCGCCTCAGCCAGAGACGGATCGAGCTCGATTGCCCGTGTCGCCGCAGTCATTGCTTTAGCAAGCGCCTCGTCGGACCGCATGTACCCATAGTTCGACATGTTGATGTATGTGTTTGCGAGCCCCGCATGCGGCAACGCAAACTGCGGGTCTCGCTCGATCGCCTTCTCGAAGAGGGTGATCGCGCTCTGCAGTCGGTCGTGCGTTCGCTGGTTCCAGTTGTGGGTGCCGCGTAGGTAAAGGTCGTATGCCTCTGCATCCTGAATCGGGCGCTTCGCCTGCTGAGTACGCTCGACCGGCGCCGGAGACTCATTATTGAGTACGGCGAAGATGGCAATCGCGAGCACAGCTCCGGCGGCGGTGGCGGCAACGCGGGTCCGACGCAAGCTTGGCGACCATCGGCTGACGCGATGGGCGCGCAGATCTGCAGCCAGATCCGCCGCCGACTGATGCCGGAGCGCAGAACCTTTCTCGAGACAGCGCATGATCGTCATCGCATACGCGTCGGACAGGGCGGGGCAGAAAGCTTCTATGGATTCCGGCGCATCATGCCGAACCTGATAGACGAGCGCCTCGCCAATTTCGCCGCGAAACGGGCGGACTCCCGCGATCATCTCGTACAGCACGACACCGAGCGACCAGATATCCGAGCGATGATCGACTCCCACACCGCGCGTCTGTTCGGGACTCATGTAGGCTGCGGTGCCGAGTGCGGCTCCCGTCTTCGTCAGGGTCTGAGCCCCTATCTTTGCGATACCAAAGTCGAGAATGCAGGCGCCGCGATTCGTGAGAAGAATGTTCTCGGGCTTGATGTCGCGATGCACGATACCGCTCGCATGCGCTGCGGCGAGGCCTTCAGCTATCTCGATTCCGATTCTGATCGCGTCAGCGATCTCGAGTCGACCGCGGGCGATGCGCTCACGAAGCGTTTCCCCGGGATGGTAGGCCATGGTGATGAAAAGACGATCGTCATCGGTGCGGCCTATCTCGTATATCGCGATGATGTTCGGATGGTCAAGCCTGGAAGCGGCGCGCGCTTCTTCCGAGAATCGGCGAATGGCAGAGGGATCCGAGCTCAGAGATTGCGAAAGGAGCTTTATCGCTACTTCGCGCCCGAGCGTCGGATCGCGAGCGAGATACACGACACCAGTCGCTCCGCGGCCGAGTTTGCTCACGATCTCGTAACGACCGATCCTGTCTGGCTCCGAAGCCTTGTCTGACGCGTCTATCAGTGCACTCGCGCGAGTGCGGTCCAGTCCCTGAAGAAATCCGGCCCCGGCATCGTCGCTCGAGAGCTTGGCATGGTTCGCAAGCAGCCGCCGCACCTCCGCGCTCACTGCGCCATCTGGATGCGAATCCAGCAATGCATCGATCCGCTCAGGTGGTGTCTCCAGTGCGATGATGAAGAGGTCTTCGATGGATGTCCAGTTCACGGCGACTCGCCGCGCAGGACGTCATAAAGCCAGGCGCGGGCGAGCGCCCAGTCCGATTTCACCGTACGCGGCGAAACGCCAAGCGCGGCGGCTACATTTTCCACCGTCATGCCCCCGAAAAAACGGCACTCGACTACTCTCGCCTGCCGGGGATTGCGCTTCTCCAGCTCAACGAGCGCCTGGTCGAGCTCGAGAAGATCATCCCCGTACGCATCCACGCTGCCGGTTTGCTCGTCGAGCGTAATAACCGTCGCGCCCGCGCCTCGCTTTGCGGCACCCCGTCGCCGTGCCGCCTCGATGAGAACCTGTCGCATGGCCCGCGATGCGGCGGCGTAGAAATACGCGCGGCCGTGAATGGTTACGCCGTTGGCGGCTGCGAGGCGGAGGTAAGCTTCGTGCACGAGGTCCGTCGTCTGCAGAGTGAATCGGTCGTGCTCACGCGAGAGCTCGCGGCGGGCGAGCTCTCGCAGCTCGTCGAAGATGCGTGGCACGAGCACATCGAGCGGAGGAAGAGCCGGGGAATCTGTGTCCGTAGCGGCTTGCTCGGGTCGGAGTCTGGTATCAGGGGTGGCTGCATATAGTACGCTCTGCCTGGAGAAACCGCACCCTATAAGGTCTATAGGCCTCGAGCTCAGGTGTGACGGTGAACCGATTCGGTCTGCGTGGATATGGCTGGAACGAGAACCAGCCGGTACAGACCGGCCACATAGGTGAGCATGGAACCGGTACATAGGTGAGTTCCGGTCTGGCGGCAGTCGGTGGGTCACAACTGATCCTTCCGGCTGCGGGGCCGTTTAGCTGTCGGCTGGCCGGCCGGGGCGGAAGAGCGTGCCTCGGGCCGGATGGCTGCCAGCTGATAATCAAAAGCTCGAAGCCGGGGCCCCAAGCACTCAGTTCCGCATTAGCCGGGCCCCGACTGCCTAACAGCCGTCAGCCGGAAGGATTTGTTGGGCTAGGTCCAGACCCTTCCCTCCCCCCAACCAGACTCACATGTTTGGTCTCCCCCAAGCCAGGTACGCATCCCGATGAATGTCTCCGCTCTCGCCCGTGTCGCGCTCGCGACGCTTGCAATCTGTTCCTCGCTACAGGCGCAGGATTCTACCCCTCAGGCCGAGCCGGCCGCGGACAAGATCACCGACCGCTTTACGCTCAAGCAATACCTCGACCTCGAGGATGTGCAGGACCCGCAGCTCTCCCCTGATGGCAAGTCGATCATCTACACCCGCCGTTGGGTCGACAAGATGAACGACAAGTGGGAATCCTCTCTCTGGATAATGAACGCCGATGGGAGTCGGAACCGTTTTCTTGTGAACGGGTCAGGTGCGCGCTGGTCGCCGGAGGGAACCCGGATTGCGTATTTCGCAGACGGCACGCCGGGTGGTACGCAACTGTTCGTGCGATTCATGGATGGGCAGGGGGCTCCGACGCAGATCACTCGCGTCAACGAAACGCCTTCCGAGCTGCAGTGGTCGCCGGATGCGAAGACGGTGGCGTTCAGGATGCTGGTGTTGTCGCGCGATCCCTGGAAGATCGACATGCCGGCCGCGCCCAGGGGCGCCAAGTGGACGGAGGCGCCGCGCGTCGTCACACGTCTTAACTACCGGCGCGACCGGCAGGGATTCATCGACGATGGCTACCGGCACCTCTTCGTCGTGCCGGCCGATGGCGGCACACCGCGTCAGGTGACGTCGGGCGAGTGGGACCATGGCGACCCGCACTGGACGAATGACGGAAAATCGCTCGTGTTCGCCGCGCTGCGAATTGAGAATGCAGACTATGCGTGGCGCGAATCCGAGATCTACTCCACAGACGTCGCGACCGGGGCGATCAGGCAGCTCACCAATCGCAAGGGGCCGGATGCCAACCCGATGCTTTCGCCCAACGGCCGGCTCATCGCGTACACCGGCTTCGACTCGACCAACGCGACATGGACCGACTCCAAACTATATGTCATGAATCTCGATGGCTCCAACCGCCGAGTGCTGACTGACAAGCTGGACCGCTCGCCGCAGGGGCTCATGTGGGCGCCAGACGGGAGCGGAGTCTACTTCAATGTGGAAAACGAGGGTTCGCGCAACCTGTACTTCGCCACACTTGCGGGCGGCACGCGCGTGGTGACAAAAGGGGCGCACGTGCTGACCGTGAACGCAGTCGGCCGCGCGGGTACGGCGGTGGGTACGGTGACGAGCTTCCAGCGTCCCAACAACATCGTTGTCTTCAACGTCAGGACGCCCGCGCTGCGTGAGATCACAGACGTAAACAGTGACATACTCGGCGGCAAGAAGCTAGCGACCGGCGAAGAGCTGTGGTACACCTCGGTGGACGGCTACAGGATCCAGGGCTGGCTGATCAAGCCTCCGGATTTCGACCCGAGCAAGAAGTATCCGCTCATTCTTGACATCCACGGCGGCCCGCATTCGATGTACAACGTCGGCTTCAGTTTCGCGCGCCAGGAGCAGGCCGCGAGCGGGTACGTTGTGCTGTACACCAATCCGCGCGGCTCGACTGGTTACGGCAGCGCCTTCGGCAACGCCATCAAGAACGCCTATCCGGGAAAGGATTTCGACGACCTCATGGCCGGCGTCGACACCGTAATCGCCCGCGGCTACATCGATCCGAAAAATCTCTTCGTGCACGGATGTAGCGGCGGTGGCGTGCTGACCGCCTGGATTGTAGGACACACCAATCGCTTCGCCGCGGCATCGTCCAACTGCCCGGTGATCAACTGGCTGAGCTTTGTGGGCACGACGGACGGCTCGTCCTGGTACCGCAACTTCGAGAAGCTTCCGTGGGAGGATCCGGCCGAGCATCTGCGTCGATCGCCGATAATGTACGTGGGGAACGTCAAGACGCCGACAATGCTGATGACGGGCGTGCAGGACCTTCGGACGCCGATCTCGCAGACGGAGGAGTTCTATCAGGCGCTCAAGATGCGCAAGGTGCCGACGGCGATGATCCGGTTCAATGAGGAGTGGCACGGGACGAGCTCGAAGCCGTCCAATTTTTTGAGAACGCAGCTGTATTTGAAGAGTTGGTTTGACAGGTGGAGCACGAAAGCGCAGACCGCGGTCAAGGTGGGCGGGTAGGAGTGCTGCGCCAACAAGTGATCTAACGGTCCCGCGCTCCGTGGAGTCCGGGCATTGTAAAGCCGGCTCCATCGAGCTCGCCGATGAGTGCGGCGTTCTGTTCGCTCGTGAGCTCCACGAGTGGGGGCCGCAAAGTGGTCCACGATGCATCCCTGCTGTGATGCGCGATCGCAGCCTTCAGCGCGGAAATCATCGGATACCTCGCGAAGATGCCGCGAACTTCATTGAGTCGCAGCTGTTGGGCGTCCGCGTCTGCCGCCTGCCATGTCGCGAAAAGCCGCGCGATCGGCCCCGGGTTTACATTGGCTGTAGCGCTGATGCACCCGGCGCCACCGTGGCGCAAACCCTGGAGCAGGAAAGTCTCAGCTCCCGGAAATACGTCGATGCCATCCGCTGCGAAGTTGTCGATGTAGGCCTTCGTGTTCTCCCAGTCGCCGGAGGAATCCTTGATGCCCGCAACTGTCCCCGGATACACCTTGAGCAGCCGCTCGATCAACGGAAGCGTTATCGCCACCTGTGAAACCGGTGGGATGTTGTAGAGATATATCCGCAACCGCTGGTCGGCCACGCGCTCGATGACCTCGGCGACATTTCTGAATAGCCCTTCGTCGCTCACGCCCTTGTAATAGAACGGCGGCAGCATCAAGACGCCGGCGCAGCCAAGTTTTGCAGCATGCGTCGTGAGCCGCACCGAATCAGGGAATGCGCAGCAACCGGTGCCCGGCATCATGCGCGCGGGATCCACGCCGTCGCTGACGAGCTGGTCGAGAAGCTCGAGCTTCTCTTCGACAGAGAGCGAATTCGCCTCTGAATTAGTCCCGAACACAGCCAGCCCAACACCTTTGGAGACCAGCCAGCGGCAATGCCTGGTGAGTCGCTCCGAATCCGGAGAGAGATCGGCTCTGAAGGGTGTAACAACGGGCGAAAGTATACCGGTGATTCGATCCATTCTGCCGATCAGTGGTGATTTTTGTCCAACCGCCTCGTCCTATTCCTCGGCCATGAAGGGGTAGGCGTAATCGAGCGGCGGCGAAAAAGTTTCCTTGATGTTTCTGGCGCTCACCCAGCGTGTAAGGTTGAGCTTGGAGCCCGCCTTGTCGTTGGTCCCCGATCCACGTGCACCACCAAACGGCTGCTGTCCGACCACCGCACCCGTCGGCTTATCGTTCACGTAGAAATTGCCGGCCGCGTTGCGTAGCGCCACCGATGCGTTCCGAACCGCAGCGCGATCACGCGAGAAAATCGCGCCGGTCAGAGCGTACGGCGACGTACGGTCGACGAGCTCGAGCGTCTCTTCCCACTTGGCATCCGGATACACGTGCGCGGTCACGACCGGGCCAAAAATCTCCTCGCACAACAGCTTGTAACCGGGATCGCGGGTTTCTACGAGTGTCGGCTCGATAAAATAGCCGTCGTCGCCACGTACGCCGCCCCCGGCAATGATCTTTGCATTGTCCCGACCATGGGTGACATACTCGCTAATCTTGTCGAATGAACGCTTGTCGATCACGGCACCCATGAAATTCCGGAAGTCGGTGATATCTCCCATCTTGATATCAGCCATGATCGCCACCGTGCGGTCGCGCACCTCGGGCCAAAGCGACTCCGGCACATAGACCCGGCTTGCCGCCGAGCATTTCTGACCCTGGTATTCGAACCCGCCACGGGCAATCGCGACTGAGAGCGCAACTGGATCAGCCGATGCGTGGGCAACGATGAAATCCTTGCCGCCAGTCTCTCCAACAATCCGCGGATACGACCGATAGTTCGACATGCTCGCGCCAATGGTCTTCCACATATTGTTGAAGACACTGGTGCTGCCCGTGAAGTGAACGCCAGCCAGATCCCGGTGCGCGAGCAAAGTATTCGAGATCATCGCGGCATCGCCGGGCACGAAGTTGATGACGCCGGGTGGAAGCCCCGCTTCCTCTAGAAGCTTTATCAGATAGTAGGCGCTGGGCATCGCACTCGACGCCGGCTTCCAGATCACTGTGTTGCCCATCAGTGCAGGTGCCGTCGGAAGATTGCCCGCGATTGACGTAAAGTTGAACGGCGTCACCGCGTAGACGAAGCCTTCGAGGCCCCGATAGTCGAGCTGATTCCACATCGTGTGATCGCTCAGCGGCTGTTCGTCGTAAAGCTGCTGCGCATACGCAGGGTTGAAACGCCAGAAATCGATCAGCTCGCACGCAGCATCGATCTCGGCCTGAAATGCGGTCTTCGACTGGCCGAGCATCGTCGCTGCGTTGATGGTCGCGCGCCAGGTGGTGGTCAGCAACTCGGCGGCCTTGAGAAACACCGCGGCGCGATCTTCCCATGACCAGTTGGCCCAGTCCCGTGCTGCATCGCGTGAAGCCGTGATCGCCTGTTCGACATGGGACGCATCGGCCTTGTGCCAGTCGGCGAGGACGTGGCGGTGGTTGTGCGGCATCACCGAGTGCGCGATGTCGCCGCTTCTGACCTCTTCGCCGCCGATGATGCAGGGGATGTCGATGCGTTCAGCGGCCATGGAGACGAGGCGCGCCTTGAGCTCAACTCGTTCGGGAGAACCGGCGGCGTAACTCTTCACCGGCTCGTTCACCGGGACCGGGACGCGGCGGTTGCCGTTGAAGCCGGACACCTGATGCGCAGGCGATGCATGATCAGGCGTGGCAGCGATGGCCTGCTCCTCCTTTCCGTTGTTCGTCGCGGGTTTGGAAATGGCTGGGCGGAGAGTTGAGGCGGACATGTGTGAATCCTCAGTCGTGATGTTGGGGCTGATGCTCAAAGATACGCCGAGGATGGTGGCGGGCGAAGGATAGGCCGCGGTACCGGCGTGAGACTTAGCTTTCATGAGTGAAACCTGTAATGCTGATACTTTCGCTGGTGATGATGGCGGCTGCATGTGAGCCTGCACCCGTTGTCTGGGAAGACCTGACCGGCGGTGCTGCACCAGGGGAGCCCGGCAACGGGCGGAAAGTGGCAATTGTTCCCAGTGAGCGGGCTTGTCTGGCATCGGTACGTGCGGTGCAGAGTGGTCGCGCGACATTCGCGGTCTGGTGGGATGCGCGGCCCGACAGCAGCGCAGTCCTGATGCTCGCCCGATCGACCGATGACGGCAACGGGTGGGAGCCGGCTGTCGCCGCAGATACGACCGATCACAGCGCGCGGGGCTGCAGCCGCTTTCCGCCGGCAATTGCAGCGGACTCGGCGAGCGGATACGTGCATCTCGCCTATTTCGTCGAGCCCGCTCAGGGGCCCGGTCTTTTCTACGCGCACTCGATGGACGGCGGTCGGACCATGCATGCACCAGTGCCAATCGTGTTCGGCCGTAACCCGTCGCGGGTAAGCATGGCGTCGAGCGGCGAACGTGTGGCGCTGGCGTACGAGGATCCGAACAGTGTCAAGCCGAGTATCGGCTTGGCGCTGTCACGGACGATGGGGCATATCTTCGAGGAACGGGTGAGGGCATCGCCTGAGAACGTGCGGGCGAAGCAGCCGGTCGTTGCCCTCGAGGGCGATTCGATAAAAGTGTGGTGGAGTGTTTACTCGGCGAACCCGGCCGTGAGTGCGACGCGGCCGGGGTACAGAATGGGGCGGTGGCAGTGATTGGGCGGACGACAGGAACGAGTCCAAGACCTTCCGAGAATACCGGAGCGCAGATGACTGTTGAGAACTTTGCATCGATCACGCCTGTCGACACACGATGACGGCCACCCGGTGCTTCCGCGGATCCTGCCAATCCAAGCTTGGGGCGATGCGGTAATGACCCGATTCCTCGGCGCGCACACGATCAACAACGGCGGCGTTCACATGGCGGTCAAACGCGCCGGCAATTCCGGCATGACCGCCATGCAGCTGTTCACCGCGATCCCCAAGTACTACAACGAAAAGATCTCCATCAAGCCGGAGCGCGTCGAGCGATTCCGAGCGGCGCTTGCCGAGACGGAGATCCGGCCGGAAAATATAGTCGTGCATGCGGCGTACGTACTGAGCGTGGCGACGCCTGACGACGCCAAGTGGGAACGCGCCGCGAATGGACTGGCGAAGGAACTGGAGCGGTCGAGCGCGCTGGGTGCCGGTGCAGTGTGTTTTCACCCCGGTTCGGCGGGGGAGAGCGAGAGATCGGAAGCGGCAAAGCGTATTGCCAGAGCGATCGTGCAGGCGTTGCAGTCGGTGGATTCGGGTACGAGGGTCTTGATTGAGAACACCGCTGGCGCCGGGCGCACCATGGGCCGAACGGCGGAAGAGATCGCCGATATTCTGTCGCACGTCCCGAAGGCACTTCGAGAGCGGACAGGGTACGGTCTCGATACCTGCCATCTCTTTGCATCCGGATATGACATCTCCGCGTCGAAGAAAGGGCTGACAATGATGCTCGATGGCTTCGAGGAAATCATTGGAGAAGCGCCTTCGTTCTTTCACCTCAACGACAGTGAAGGGGCGCTTGGTTCGAACAAGGACCGGCACATGCTGATCGGCGAAGGTGAGATTGGCGAAGATCCATTTCACTGGCTGATGGCCGACGAGCGCTCGGAGGGAGTGCCGCTGATTCTCGAGACTCCGCAGCAGAACTACGACATAGACGATGAGGATGCGACGGCCGATCCGTTCGACGTGCGGATGATGAAGCTTCTCCTCCCCTGAAATATCCGGTTTTCCCTCTTGCATTCGGCAGTCGTGGCTATACTTTGCCTCGCGAGACGCGTACCGGTGCCGACGTAAATCAGCGGCCCGATTCAACCACCAGGAGAAGCGATGGCAACTGCGAAGAAGAAGAGCTCGGCGAAGACGTCGTCCTCGAAGTCAACTGCGAAGAAGTCAACCGCGAGCAAGTCGACCGCGAAGAAAAGCTCTGCAGCGAAAAAAGCTCCCGCGAAGAAATCGGCGACCAAGCGCGCACCAAGCGCGGCATTCATGAAGCCGATGACACCGAGCGCAGAACTTGCCGCCGTAGTGGGGTCAGCTCCGCTTCCACGCACCGAAGTCACGAAGAAGCTCTGGGCCTACATCAAACGGAAAGGGCTTCAGGATTCCAAGAACAAGCGCATGATCAACGCTGATGATTCACTCAGGCCGGTATTCAACGGGACCAAACAGGTATCCATGTTCGAGATGACCCGGCTCGTAAACAAGCACCTTAAGTAGCAAGCACCTTGGCTGTCGCGTCGAACAAGGGGCGTGCCCAAAAGGCGCGCCCCTTGGCACAGCGCTCAACGCTGCGCCGATTCTGGGAGAACTCCAAGCCGCTGCTGAGCGCTCTCATTTTTTTCATTTTTCTCCGGACCTTCATCGTCGAGGCATACCGGATTCCGTCAGGCAGCATGATACCGTCACTGCTGATTGGCGACTGGCTGTTCGTCAACAAGATGGTGTACGGGCCCAACATCCCGTTTACCGATATCAACCTGCCTGGCTACGACCACCCCGAGCGCAGCGATGTCGTGGTCTTCAGGTCGCCCCCCCAGTCCGACCAGCCGTGGGATCCGAATCCCACGCTCGTTAAACGTCTGGTCGGCATGCCCGGGGATACGATCTTCATGAGGAAAGCGTTGCTCCACGTCAACGGCATTCCCCAGCGCCAGGGATTTGCTGCAGGGCAGGAGGAGAACGCGTTCGATTCGGTCGATCCGCTTTTCGACTGGCAGAAAGGCGTGGGCCTCAGAGCGTCCCGCTTTGGCGTGGCACCGGCGCAGCCCACCCATGACAACTGGGGCCCGATAGTCGTGCCCGCGGGTCACTACTTCATGATGGGCGATAGCCGGTACAATTCCAAGGACAGCCGCTACTGGAGCTTTGTGCCACGGGCAAACGTTCGCGGGCAGCCGATGTTCGTTTACTACTCATACAATGCCGACGACAGCGACCGCCCGCTTCCGTTCATCACCGACATCCGATGGGGACGAATCGGACACTGGATTCGGTGACCGCGGCTATTCGGAAACCACGGCAAGCGCCCTGGAAAAGCTCGAGTCGAAGGTCACCGCGCGGCGCTGCTCATCCACTCTGTAGTCGGGATCAGTGACGATGTACCGGTCGCCTACACGGAGAATGTGAACTTTTCGCCCGGGTGCGTCGTCGTTCATTGCTCTGCCATACGCGGACGCTGCCCGGGCGCACACAACCGGCTCAGTGACGGGCCGGATATCGCGTGACTTTACCTGCTGCACTCCGTACACGGCGATTGTCTGGCGGGAATTTTTATCCTTCCGGCGCATCAGCGATGTGAACAGCCGCTGATTATAGCGGGACGTTGGATCCGATCTCACGCAACCCGGTGCAGGGTCAGACGGGAAGGCTACCGGGCTCAGCGCGAGAATGGGTGTTGCCGCGACGAGAGCGGCGATCCAGAGACGAGTGTGCATGGTCATACACGACTGCCGCGGGCGGCCT